>JAPKDG010000025.1 GCA_028822645.1 Longimicrobiales bacterium
CCCGACCCTTAAATACAGCATATTTCTGTAAGCATTTCAGAAACCATTGCATCATGAACTCCCGTAAGAAAGGTTTGAAGGCATACGGATCAATGCCCAGAATAGACATGAAAGACCGCCTTGCTCAACTCCTCAGTAAGTTACTGATCATGCACAAAAACCCTCCATTTCATCAGCGTACAAGCTTCGGGCCATATCTCTCTCGAACACTCTCGAAAATATCTTTGGCTGTCGCTGCCTGTTTTGGAGTGAGTTTTCCCTCCCATTCAGAAAGACTTTCCAAGAAATTGATCTCGTTTTCAGTAAGACGGTGTTGATACTTTTCGAGAATCTCTACGGGTGATGGAACCTTACTCACAGGCGATTAACTTTTTCAGTTTGTCGGTCCAAGGTATTCATCAAACCAGTCGAGAGTTTCCCTTGTGATATCAACAAAAGGTAGCAGGTGCCCCCCAGGAGCAATGTAATGCCTCTTTTGATCGGCTTGAGTACCAAGGAAATCATAGAAAGGTTTTGCCGAGGTCTCGATGGGATAGATTTGATCATACTCGCCATTCATCATCAGTACTGGTATTTCGATTCTTGGGAGGAAGTTGAATGGATCAGCGATTGGTTGTGTGGGAAGGGGGCTCAGTCCCGGAACATTGAGCACAGCTGCTTTGAATCGGCCTTCTACGGCCAACATTATACCTGCCATCCTGCCACCCCAACTCAATCCGTAATAACCAAACAAGCTTTCATCTACTTCGGGCCTGGTTTGCAGATAATCAAGGGATCTCCCTAAGTCCTGTCTCCACTGAAGCACGTGTTCTCGATGATCGTTACTCGGATCTTGAAGTCTGTAGAAATAATCATCCTGCCTCTCGTAGGTGCTATTGTAAATCGGCCATGCCACTGCCCTTCCGCTTCGAATAAGCATGGACACAGTAGGATTCATGCTTCTTGGAAACTGCGAACCGCTGAGCGCATTAGAGCCTGGATACACGATAATAGTCTGTAACTGATCGGTACCCTGAAGCGGGCGAAAATAATAAAGAACCATACGATCATCATCATACCCCGCATCAAACGTAATTTTTTCTCGTATAGTTGTGGCCAGTGTATCGGATTCTTCCACTACCGCATTCAGTGGGGTATCATCGTACGAATAGGTTCTAACAAACTCTGCGAACAGTTCGTCTGAGGCTGGCGTCTCAGAATAGAAGTCCTTTGTTATTGGTTCAATTGGACGATTTGTAATCGCGAAAGACGCCGGATCACCCAGATTCGACATGAGTCGGAATCCATTAGTTTCTGATCTATCGAAAGGATACTGAGGGTTAGTAAGCGCAAACAAATAAGCTTCATCATTCCATCCGCCTCCTGCTGTAAACCGTCTTTCACCGATGGAGTTGGATAGCCATTCCCTCGCATTTCCAGCCATATCAAAGACACCGAAGTTACTAGCACCAGTGAATTCACCTGCTTCGGCTAGCCCCTCCCCCACCAGCAAGTTGCTGGCTGGTACGATTAAGCCAGACATGCTCTGGCCAGAAACCCGATACCAGTGATATACAGTCGGTAATGACCTCCCTTCGAATGCTGCAAAAGCAGCCGCTTCATACCAACTGATTCCAGTAACCGGGTAGTTGCCCTGACCCTCAGAGTGCCTTCCAGCTGTCCAGGTAGCTGGACCAGACCTGTTAGTCTGGTCAACAAACAACTCCATGGCTTCAGTCCAACTGTATTCTATACCTTCGTTCATGAAAGGATGGATCCAATACGCTTGGTTCTCGTATCCTCCGGCATCCACAAACCTTTGGAATTCCGAGTTGATCACTTCATATCTGTCTATAAGAAATTCACCTAGAGTAGCCGGAACGTCAGCGGTCAGCCTGGCTTCAACGACTGCTGGACTGAGATTTCCACTTGGGATGTAAACTGAAGATGCGTTTTCAGATTCTACTGATCTAAGAGCTATAGAGCGATTTCCACCTGTCCAACCTACAGCCTGAGAAACGTGTCCTTCTAATTCAATATTGATTAGCAACCCCGTTCTTGGTGCTATCCATTCTAACGGAGTGACTCCTATCTCCACCGCTTCACTATCTGGCTGGTCATAGTGTCTCCAGGAGACTGTAGCTCCTTCTGGTGTTGAGGTTATCATCACAGTGTTCGATGTCGATTCAACTAGCGAAGCTTTAACTGAATCGGGAACCTGAGCGGGAAGGTTTAGGGCCAGTTCGTAAGCGTCAAACCAGTTTCCGATATCCATGGCATTCTCGACCCGAGCTACGGCACTGAGCACCGAAGAACCAGATCCGACCATTACCCTGTCCTGACCCGTGATCATCCATCCACCAGCGATCACCCCCCAGAGAGCCAGGGCTCCTACCGCACCCAATGCAGTTTTTTTCCAAAGACTCAGTTTACTTCCATCAGGTCCTGCTCCAGTCAATTCTGGAGGGCTCTGATTCAGGTGACGAGCCTGTATGAATGCAGTTGCCATAACAAAAGGTAGGCCGAGAAGGAGAAATCCAACCGCCACTGTCGGGAACCACTCAGGCAGATCGAGGACGCTTGTCATCGTACCTACAACAGATATGACTGCCCACGATGCAAGCAAATAGGTTCCTAATACTTGCCAAACTGATTTATGGCTTAGGTTGCGTATGAAATTCCTGACCCTATTTCCTTTGCGGTCATTCATTTAGCTACTCCTTCAAATGTATCTCGTCATTATACGGTATTCAGTATACGATACTCATCGGATGCGGCAAAGACTGTTCAAATTGTGATATCGCCGCCCGGATCACGTTGTTTGAGATCTTGTACGATCCCTTCTGCCTCGCTCTCTTTTTGAGCCTCAATGCTTTCGTTCAATACGGCTGAGCCCCACACCGGTTGATCTCTTCGCTCGAACACATGAAGAATTGATTTCTCTTTTGTTCCTTTAGGAAGTTTTTTCAAACTTACCTCGACAATTCTGTTGTTCGTATCGGATACGAGAACAGCCACCTCTCCTTCGATACGATCCACGGCCCAGATTTGTTTATTCATACTACCCTCCACCCGTGCGAATCTCATAGCGACCGTCTGTATACCCGAGAATAGTTACTGGGCCATGTTCGCGAGTCGTTAAAAGAGTATCGGAAACGGCCTCATAAGCCTGAACAGCTTCAGCATGCGGATGGCCATACCTATTGGCACCAACAGAAATCACGACCACCTCTGGCTTGGCTTGATCCAAAAATTCCGTTGTGAACGCATCGCTACTACCATGATGAGGGGCTTTGAGAACAGTCACATCTGGAACCACCTGCTGTCGCACCCAATAGGTAAGCTCTTCAATTTCTGAGTCGCCACTCAGGAATGCGGTAAACGAACCGTATCGTACCACCAACCCAACCGAACGATTATTCAAATCTGTGGAGCCAGCAGGAAGTAATGGAAGCACTTGGATCTCTGCACCGCCCAACTGGATAGTACGAGGCTCGGCGATCAGATACGTGATGCTCGTCCGTTGTTGCAGGGTTTGAATCAGCTCCCGGTAGGTAACGGTGGTATGCGTGTCCCCACTATCCATATAGAACCGTACAGGATACCTATTCATCACACTGACCATTCCACCGATATGATCCGCGTGTGGGTGAGACGCGATCAACAAATCAACCTGTTCAACGTCAAAATTGCTCAATCCATTCGGCAGCTCATCTGGTCCTGCATCGATAAGGGAGGTCGACCCTTCGGGAGTTCGAATCAAGACCGCGTCGCCTTGACCCACATTGAGAAAAGTGATCTGAATCGCTTCAGTCTGAAGATCGCCTGGATCGGTAGCGCCCTCAACGGAACAGGATAAAAAGAGTAGGCACACCAGGAACCATTTCAGTGGATTCGAACGTTCGCTTCCGACAAAATCGAATGTCGTCATCGGTTCCTCCTTTCCAGAGCGTTTACAATGCTAGCTGGTGCCAGATGTCACCCAGGTTCAATATCTCCGTTACGCGCCAATAGTCTTCGTACTGCCTTAGTCTAATCTCCATCACATGTGCTTCGCCATCAGAATCAACAAACTCGAGCCCTAGAGTAGCCTCCGTGTCTTCCTCTTCTAGGTACTTCATGGTGGCCGTCGAGAGAACCTGTCCGGCGCCCACCAAGGGTTCCAAATCGAAGTCGAACGGCAAAAATCCTTCATCATCTTTCTCGGCAGGCTTTTCGAGGAATGCTCCCCCCTCAACATATTTTTCTACTTGGTTTTTTACGGTCGCGACCACAGCTGGCTTAGCCAACTCCAATAGACCCCTAGGCATGGGTCCTAAATCAATTAAAGAATTGTCGGTCACAACGTCTAACGCATGTTCGGTGAGTGTCTCCACATCAACATATTTCTCAAAAAGATACCAGTCGCTGTTGTCGAGAGCTTCTTTGATCTGCATAAGACTATACTCTGGGCTCGATTTCCAACGATCAGAGAAATTAGAAAGGCCCATCCCCACAGCGATCCCTCCAACTACCAAAAAGAGAGCTAGCCATTTTTTCATAAGTCTATCCCCTAGTTTGTAATCGCTTTAAAGTCCTGGGCAATTGAATTTTGATGAGATAGAGACCGGCAACCGAAACTACCAGGGCCATCAAGAGTACCAACCCCCAGAATAACGACCAAAGTTGACTTTGGTCCAGGATTGGGGCTGCCAGAGGTACTACGATACGTGTAACTATTTCTGCGAACAATGCTGCGATCAATCCAACATAAGACCAGGACATCCAGTTAGAGTGCCACACCATCCAATTATTTTTGGGTCGGCGAGTCAGTACATGGAGCAACCCCGAGCCAAGAGTGATGGCGCTCAATAGTGCTGCCCAGTGCAGACCGTTGAAGCTGCCCGTCAAATCATATATAGAGAAAGACGTGACGATCATACCCGTCATAGCTGTGAAATAGATGTGACCAAAGGTACGATGCCAGCGAGTCCCTTTAGTCATCAGGAAAACGATTCCGCCTGCGAACACCCCGATAAGCGAAAAAGCAGTGTGAACTTGCCCTAAGACGCCCAAATCAGTCGTCCTCGTTTCCCATATTTTCTAGGTGTTCGTCAATCGTTCTGGAGCAGTGGTCTGAGCCTTCCCGCCATTCTCCCTCTTGAATCAATTGATAACAGATCCTTCCGGTCTTGGTATCCATAATCCACCAGTACACGACGTCTTCACCTTCATTGGTTCCTTCATGTTCGGAGATCAGTTCGTAGCGACTGTCTTCGAGTAGTAGATCATAGTCTTTCAGGCCGTATTCCTCACATCCGAACATCGCCAGACCTACAGCCAACAGCAAAACTTTTTTCATCAGAACCTCCAGTTAAACATCACCGTCTGGGAATCTAAAATTCAAATTCAATGCTAGACGGACAGTCCTCATCCAACCCAACCGTCCTCGTGTATTCCCTTGTGGCAAATTCATACAAGCAGGTCTTTATGTCTCCCGATATGGATTCGCCATTCAGCTCCGCGCTTCCACCCATAGGGTCTGGAAGATCCACGCACTTATATAGAACTGTCCCGGAAATGATCACCAACAATACCACCATTAATTTCTTCACAGGCAATCTATCCTCGCTCCGAAGTAACAGATTATAAACCTAGTCATAAGTAAAAACTTCTTCTAAAGGGATTTCAAATACGTTCGATATCTTAAAAGCAACCTCTAGCGACGGGGAGTATTTATCTTTTTCAATGGCAAATACAGTTTGACGAGTCACACCAATCTTGTCTGCTAACATCTGCTGAGACATTTCCCCTGCCTCAAATCTCAACCTTCTAATGTTGTTACTCAAGCTCTTAGACAACTTATATCCCTCTACGGTAATGATAGAGTTGGGTACTAAAATGAATCACCTCAGACAGAACAAAGAACAGCAGTAGCAAATGTGCGATGTATATGGGAGACGTAAAGACAAGAGTATGGTAAGCATTAGACCAAGGTCCTGATGCTTCAAATAGAAGTTGCATCAGGATAAACCAAACCCCAATACACAAAGTCCAATAACTATTTCGATAGGATTTAGTATCTATCAGCTTATCTCTTTCATCTACTAAATCAGCCTCACCTTTCTTTTGGAAAAACCATGCGATAATACCCTCCAATATCGCAATGAGAAAGATGACTCTAATGACATCATTAAAGCCGAGCTGCTCACTCGAGGTCGCAGTTACATTTGAAAACACGCCAAAAAAATACCACCCAAAGATCAATAGGGTGACGATCAGAGAAATGATCAGACTTTTTTCTTTATTGGACAAACCCATTAGCAACTCCATGTATATATATTTTTACATAATGTAAAAGATATTTTACATACTATCAAGGAGCATTTCGGGTTTGTTTCCGTTAAAGCTTTAGTGTCTTTGATCCTTATTTACACCATACGGAAAATATGGTCGAATAGTTTTCTGCTAATGCTGAAAACTTCACGAATCCGTCGAACCTCTGGTCGGCCGTCTCTGGATCGGTTGGACGCAATCTCTCGGATTCACTTATCAAAGAAGCGGCGATCCTCAAAAATTCACCTGTTGCATCAAACGTTTCCTGACACTCCCCTTCATTCAATAGCACCGGAGGACGGACCTGTCCCTCCATCTCCCCGTTTTGCAACAACAAAGCACCAACAATAAGACTGCTCGCCAAGATCACGGCCTGAAGTGTACTCATCGTTTTCTCCTATTAAATATTAAAATTGCCTACAAAATCTATCTCGCACCCTTGTCAGATCATTATTTCCAGCTGAATAAGCGTTTCTTAGCAATATACTGAGCTGCGAATTCTCTTCTGCACGGTTGATGGTGAAAAGCCCGTAATCATTGCCCTCACGATCTACTACTATCGGAGGACTGCTACCGATACGATTCCAGGGACTGACCCTCGAATTCCGGTTGCCGTAGCGACTCAGTCGATTCCATATACTAGTCCGAGACATTTCGTTGCCATACGGTCCGAATTCGTTGCACACGGACTCGTCTTCTACCAGTCCACAGTTCAGACAGCCCAGAAATTGATCGCTGTTCTCACCGCCGTAAAGCAACAACTGGGCCTCGACATCCCCAGCTAACAATAATAGAACGCAGATCGAAAATATTTTAGCCATCAGACGATCCTCTATTGGGTGCTGTCACCGAACGAATGACAAACAGTCCAATCACTTGAACCGTAAGAGCCAGGAAAACGATCCAACTTTCTCCCGTCAAACCAGCTAAAACGAAAGCGGACATGCTGATCAGTCCATTAAAAAGTGCGTAAGGCAGCTGGGTGCGGAAATGTTCTATCTGGGGACAACTGGCACCTATGGAAGAAAGGATCGTGGTCTCTGAGATAGGTGAGCTGTGATCTCCAAAAAGCCCACCTGACAAAACGGCCCCGATACAAACATGGGTTGGAGCACCCAAAGCGATTGCTGTAGGAATTACTAGGGGGAACATGATCGCAAAAGTGCCCCAAGAAGATCCGGTCGCAAACGATATGATGGCTGACAATATGAAAACGACTAAGGGGAACATCCATCCCGGTATACCCCCCTGGGCGACACTCGCAATATAATCCGCCGCTCCAAGCTCCCTGCCGATATCGCTCAGTGCCCACGCCAAAATCAGAGTCACCGCCACCAACGTCATGTTGCTCATGCCCCTAAGATAAATTTCAATACTACCGAGGATGGTACGAACCTTAAACGAGAACATCAGAAAAATCAGCACAGCTGCTGCAAAGAAATACGCCGTTGAAAGTCCCGCCCTAAAATCTGTACCTGATACCTGAGAAAAAGGGAATCCCAGAGGAACCAGCATGACACAGAGAACGGTAGCCATAACCAACAGAGGTGCCCACACCAGCATCGGCCTGGCATTAGGATGAGTGAAGGGTTCCAATTCCTCCTCAACAGCCTTCCCCGATACGTCTATGGCCTGGCCGTCGACTTTTGCCATTGTCCCAAAATCAAAACGCATCAGGGCCAGCCATGGAACCATGAAGACCGCGAGCCATGCATAAAACTGAAAAGGAATTGCCCTGATAAAAGCGGTAAATTCACTCTCGGCCATCCCCAAAGCATCGTATTCCTGATGGATGAGGCTCATGATGTAAACACCCCACCCGATAAAAGGCACAAGGATAGCTACCGGCGAAGCTGTTGAGTCAATGATATACGCCAGTTTTTGCCTGGAGATGTTCAGTCGATCCATAAGAGGCCTGAACACCGGGCCCACAATAAGCGGCGTCCCTAGATCGGAAAAGAAAATGGACACTCCTCCGAACCAAGCCGCTAATTGTGCCTGCAGCGGGGTTTTAACCCATTGGTTAATCCGAGCTGCGAACGCTGTACCGCCGCCACTGTGCTCGACCAGAGAAACAAAGCCTCCTATAAACGCCAGCAATACCAAGACGCCCGCATTATAGCTGTCTGTTATCTCTGGGATCAGATGCGATTTCACCATGATACCGAAGGCGTCCAACGGCTGAAAACTATTCAACATCATGACCCCTATGAACACGCCACTAAAGAGTCCCAGGATGACATTCCTTGCCAGAAGAGATAAGGCGAGAGCGACGACAATAGGGATCAGGGTAGTCATCGCTGCCTGCTCCTGTTGCTGTCCGAGTGAGACAGACCCTGTTCTTTCATAGCGCGCCTGTAGTTGACCGCCACCGCGTCGAACTTCAGATGCAACTCATCGGCCAAATCAAAAGGCACCATCTCCGGGCGTTGGGACAGTACCACTCTTTTATCCTGAGAGAAAATGGTGTCCTCAAATTCCTTAACAAGACTCTCTGGGCTATCCAAGTCATAGTTTCGAGCCACGACACAGTACCCTCTACAGACATCAGTCGAAACTGGCTGGGAAACAAAGAAATATACCATACTCTGCTCCCCGCCCCATCCGAGTCGAAGGACAATCGTATACGGACAGTGCAGCTCATAGCGACTGCTTCTCTCGGGATTCTCATTGTCGGCGTTAGCAAAAATAGGAAAATCGTCACTGTTGGCAGCCTCAGGACGAACCACGGTGTAGTGCAGGACATGGTCTTTAATCTCGACCGTATGGTCCGGTACTACGGGCCGCTCTACGTCCCCCAACAGGCCCGGGTGTACCCACGGAAAGTGGCCGAAGTCTGTAAAATTTTCTACCTGACGCGATGCATCACACTCCCAGTCATAGGGACCGGTATGAATGATCTGCCAATCGTCATTTTCTATCTCGGGGATCTCCGGTAGAGAATAGACAGGATCTGCCATGGCTACCCAGATTAAACCGTACCTCTCCACACAATTATAGTTCTCCACCCGCGCTTTACTCGGAATATTTTCATTTTCCGTCTGGGGAATAAGGGTGCACGCTCCGCTCTGGTCATAACGCCAGCCATGGTATGGGCAAACGATACAATCATCACTCACATGACCCAAGGAGAGAGCAGTGCCTCGATGAATACACAGGTCCCTCATGGCGTGGGGTTTATTATCAGCTGTACGCCACACTACAACATTTTCTTTTAGGAGTTTTGCCGCAAAAGGTGTCCCCGACACAACCTCTTCGGAGTACGCTACCGGATGCCAGCAGCTTAACAGCTTGGGAGAGAACGCATCTGTCACTGAGAATTAACGCTCCAAGGCTCGCTGAATAAATTCAGCCCATTGCTCCTGAGAATTTGGATCCCACACAGCGTCCATCGCTTTCTTGGCTTCGACTGGATCGATGTTTAGTTCCATAGTTCTATATAAGTAGGTAAACGCAGAAGCTCTCATGTTCGCAATGCAGTGCACAAAAACTTTCCGGTCCTCGTTGGCTCTCATTACCGAAAAGAACATATCCAAGTCTCTCAGAGTGGGCTCTTCCCAGTCTACCGGAATATTGATATAGGTCAGGCCCGCTTCTGCCACGGCAAAACCCTCTTCGCCGTTCTGTTCTCTGCGGGCTGTAGCCAGATTCACGATTACCTCAAATCCAGCCGCCTTGATATCTTCAATTTGATCAACCGTAATTTGTCCAGACGTCGCGAGATTATCAGAAACGGGGACATAGGCACGGATTTGATCCAATCCATCGTTAGCCGACTGAGCAACCAAGCCTCCGAATCCTACAGCGATTAGTACAAAAACTCCGAAAAGAATAGTCCTCATAATGATTCAATAGCCTCCACAAGAAGTTTCTGCTTACATCAAACAATCAGGTGCCACATAGGTAAAAATAAGAAGCCCTGCTTTCTCGTCGTCTGGAAATCTGACAACAGGAAAGCAGGGCGTTCTCGTTCTTAGAGACTGTCTGCTGCTACTGCAGGCATAATCTCTTTCCAAGCTACCATGAAGCGTTCCATCTCTTCTGCTGTACCTATCGAAACACGCAGGTAGTCCAACATCGGAGGGAACGGTCTTCCAACTAGAACTCCTTTCTTACGAAAAGCTTCCTGAAGTTCCGCGACCGGACGACCTGTATAGACAAAGAAGAAATTAGTGTCCGATGGAAGAATTCTATGACCCATTCCCTGCAGTTCACCCATCGTTTTGTTTCTTAAGTCTAACGTGTCTTTAAGGAATTTCGCTTCACTCTCAGTATCTTTAAGTGCAGCGACTCCGCCCCATCTTGCCAGCACACTGACGTTGCCAGTCTGATAAGGCCTCATCTTATCAATCATCTCAGGTGAAGCAATACCGTATCCCAGACGGATCGCTGCCATACCATAGATCTTTGAAAAAGTACGTGCCACCATCACCGGACGACCTTCCAATACATGAGGAATAGCAGTCCTATAGTTGGGATTTTGGACAAAGTGGTGATACGCTTCGTCGATCAAGACTGGTACATCGTCTGGAATGCCATCTAATAGCCTCTGAACGTCACTACTGTCGACAGAAATTCCGGTTGGATTATTTGGGTTAACGAGATAAACCAAACCAACATCACGATAGTTCTTCCTGGTCACCTCAATCATACGATCGATGTTTTGAGTCGCATCTTCGTTCAAACTAAGTGCTATCACATCTGCTTTTAAGCCACTGGCATGACGATAGACAGAGCTGTAAGTCGGTTCCACACCAACCACTTTCTTGTTCGGACCTAAGAACGTAGTTCCAACGACCCTCAGAAATGCTCCTGAGCCAGGCGTTGTCATAACCATGTTTTCTTCGACACCGTCACGCTCGGCAATAGCTGCAACAATATCCTCACCAGGATCACCGTATCGGTTTGCATATTTAAAGGATGCAGTCACAGCGTCCAATACTGCTTCTGATGGAGCCCAAGCATTTTCATTGCTGGACAGCCTGGCGTAGGAATCGAAATCGTACTCTTGTGAAGACCGTCGGAATTCATCGAGTGAAAATTCCTTGGCCGACACATCACCACTGGGATTTAGCCCCATATAGCCCAATGCGGCGGCGGTACCACCCATAAAGCTCCGGCGGGAAACGCTACTCTTCTTCATTACTACCTCCGTTATATAGTGGCCAAACGGTCTGTCTTCTTCAGAGAGACTCCCGAATACCCAGTCTGGTACTTGAACACCATGACGGCCATATCTTGACCAATCACGAGTACAAAAAAGATAATTGCTCTTTCCAGTTCTTCTAGAATACTATCTAACCTGCTATTTGCACCAGATCAGGATTCACTAACAACATCAGAACTGTCTTGCGTCGAGCCGAGCAAGCCTTGAACATCATTTCCAGAAGGCTCCTGAAATATCCTTAAACCGAACTCGGGCAGAATGGCAATCAAATGATCAAAGATGTCAGACTGAATGTCTTCGTAAACTTCCCATCGGGTATCATTCGCAAAACAATAGAGCTCCAGTGGAAGCCCCTGGGCGCCTGCAGGCAACTGGCGAACCAATAGCGTCATATCTTGGTGGATTCTTCCATTATCCTTCAGGTAGTGTAGTACATAAGCCCGAAACGTTCCGACATTAGTCAGTCTTCTGAGGTCAGGAATGACGCTAATGTCACCCGACTGACGATCGTTATGGGCAGCCACATCTACACTTTTCCCTGTCATATAATTCTGCAAGAACTGATATTTAGACAAATACTCAATCTCTTCATCGGTCAAAAATTTGACGCTATTTAGGTCTATAAATATTGACCTTTTGATTCGACGTCCTCCTGAACTTTGCATTCCACGCCAATTCCGGAATGAATCCTCTATAAATTTATGGGTAGGGATCGTAGTGATCGTCTTATCCCAGTTTTGGATCTTCACGGTATGCAGAGCTACGTCGATGACATCACCATCCGCATTAAATTGGGGCATTTCCACCCAATCCCCCACACGAATCATATCATTAGAACTGATCTGTAAGCTGGCGACCAATGAGAGTATAGTATCTCGGAAAACCAACAAGAGGATGGCACTCATTGCTCCAACCCCACCCAGGAAGACTCCAAAATCCTGGTCCAACAAGATGGCCGTGACAACGATTACCAGAATTGCAAAAACTGCTATCTGGAGAATCTGGATATACCCCTTGATCGGCCTTGCTTTGGCCGTCGGATAATCCTTTTCGTAAATAGTATTGGCCGCGGTCAACAACGCATTCACAGCCAACCCCAGACTCAAAGCCATCCAAGCAAGAGCAACTTGCGATACAACTTGAGTCAAGAAATTTGGAAAATCCGGAATCAAGGCCACCCCAGCGAAAATAATCCAAGCAGGCGCAATATACGAAAGCTTATCCAGTACCTTGGACTCGACCAATTCATCGTCCCAAGTAGATCTAGTCTTTTTTACAATTTTTAGAACGGCACGGAATACAAGCCTGCGGGTGAATATGTAGCCAGCCCAGGACGTTAAGCTCAAGACACCTAGGGCGATAAATAGGTTGGCTAATCGACTGTTTAGTTGTGGATCTGCAATTAATTGAAAGGCTTCGATTGGATTCATGATCAAAAGATTAGTAGAATTAGTAGAATTGATTGGTTCGGGAGATTTTCCAATGAACCTGGTTTGATAGTGTCCTTTTAAAATAGTACAATCAGACCGCCCTGAGCAGACATGACTATAAGATGAAGGTATTAAAATGACCGACTTTCTGTCAGAACCGAATTTTCAGAGACTGGCATTCTTGCTCGGAGGGTTACTTCTGGGTGTGTTAGTGGAACGTGTGTTCTTCACCCAATTTCAGAAATTCACCAAGAAAACCGAGTTCGAGTGGGATGA
Source organism: Longimicrobiales bacterium (assembly GCA_028822645.1). Classification (GTDB taxonomy): domain Bacteria; phylum Gemmatimonadota; class Gemmatimonadetes; order Longimicrobiales; family Gaopeijiaceae. The sequence goes on from JAPKDG010000025.1 coordinate 13,168, forward strand.
TGTCATTGCCTACTCCTTCAAAGGCGTCTTAGCTGTCTGGTTCACTGCAGGAGGTGCTTATCTGGCCCTGACTGTCGGCGAATGGGATCCTTTAGCTACTGCAGTCATCCTCAAGATACTCAAGGTCTCGTTCATTCTCCCAGTGATCGTTGCGGCCATGCGCGGAGTACGAGCCACAGTAGAGGCTGTTTCGGAACGGTCTCAAATCAATTCTCCCACATTGGTCGCGAACCTCGCACGTTTAGTTGTCGGGATAATCGGAACCTTCATTATCCTGCAGAATCTAGACATTGATATCACCCCATTGATTACATCACTAGGGATTGCAGGCTTGGCAGTAGCGCTAGCCCTGCAAGACACGCTCGGAAACCTTTTCGCTGGAGTACAAATCATTCTGACTGGGCTGGTGAAGCCAGGTAACTACGTCCAGCTTTCCACCGGTGAACGTGGGTACATCGAAGATGTGAAAGCACGTAACACAACTATAAACACATTCCCCGATGGAAACCTGGTAGTCGTGCCGAACTCAACTATGGCGTCGTCCATCGTTAAGAATTACAGCATGCCGGTCGAAGCACTATGGGTCAGTCTCGACATAGGTGTCAGCTACGATAGTGACCTGGACAAAGTAGAGAAAACTGTCATAGAAGTCGCTACAGAAGTCCTTACGGAAATGAACGCCACTGACCCCAACTCTGAAGGACCCACAGTTAAAGTGAGATTCCACACTTTCGGAGCTTCCAGTATCGATTTACAGGTACGCATGTTGGTCCAAAATTTCACAACTCAGGGGCGAGTTAGACATCAATTCATCAAGCAACTTCACAAGCGTTTTAATAACGAAGGAATTGAGATACCCTTCCCGATTAGAACACTCATCACCAAATAGTGATGGCTGACCGACACGATCTGGGAAACGAGATAAACTAATGTTCAAGTTTATTTGTTTGTTCGTCAAATATTTTTCCACTCGAGTTCCTGGAACCTAATCCTTATAGCTTGCGCAGAACGATGAACTTTTACAGGTTGGTGCTGTTGTCCACTAAATTGTAATCCGAACCAATAGCACGAGAGAAAAATGGCCGCTTATATCTGTGACGAATGTGGAATGAGTGTTGGAGTAATGACATGCGGAACGTGTGACGCCGAATTGGTGCATGACACGCTTGTCAAAGACGACGGATCTTCTGTCCACGTCTCCACCTGCCCAGAAGGACATGGAAAAATTAAATCACCCATGTGCTGCGGACAGGACATGCTTTGCGAGGTTGACTGAAACTACTCTTCTCACTCGGAGAAATGTTCTCCGAGTGAGAAGCAGTACCGCAGTCGTTAGTGCACGGTTTTCCCCAATCTAGACCTCAATATTGAGGTCAGCTGAGAAAGGGAAAACTGTTACCATCTAGAGAACAGATAGTTGTTTAACCCATTTTTTCTTTTAGTTCTTCGATCGAAAATGGGATTGGCTTTCTACTGTGCAACATCGCGTGACAGTGGCGCAGGTTCAGGTCCGAATTATCCCCTTTCCTTGCAATTCCAAAATCTCTTCCTCTGAATAACCAAGCTCATCTAGGATTTCCCTGGTGTGCTCTCCTAAAACAGGAGCGCCCCTACTAATCACGGCAGGATTTTTGGAAAATTTCACCGGAAATCCCAATGTTTTAACCGAACCCAGACGAGAGTGCTCGACTTCAACTACCATCTCTCTAGCCAATGTCTGAGGAAGATCAAGCATCTCCGTCATACTCGCTACTGGACCTGCTGGGACTCCTGCATCTTCTAGGATTGTCAGCCAGTCTTCCGTTGTATGTTCCTTAAAACTCTCACTTAGAATAGCGCCTAGTTCTTGAACATTCTTTATCCGATCGGAGTTTTCCAGAAAACGCGGATCCTCAGAAAGCTCAGAAGCTCCTAGAGCATTGATCAATCGTATCCAGTTGGTCTGATTAGATCCCCCTACAGTGATCCATCCATCCAACGTTGCAAACGCCTGATAAGGAGCACTCATCGGATGAGCAGAACCTAATGGAAGCGGTGATTCTCCTGTGGCCATGGCCATGGCAGCTTGCCAGTACGACTGTGTGATCCCTGCCTCAAATAGGGATGTGTCTACACGCTGACCTTCCCCCGTTTTCAGTTTTTCGATATAAGCCCCCAGGACTCCCATAGCCCCTAATATCCCTGCTGTGATATCAGTCAAAGGCGGTCCACATTTTACCGGAGGCCTTCCGTCACCCTCTCCTGTCACACTCATCAGCCCTGAGTATCCCTGAGTGATAAGATCGAAGCCCCCTAGATTCGCCATTGGTCCTGTTCGGCCAAAACCGGAAATTTCGCAGTATATAAGTCCGGGATTCTGTTCACTTAGAGTTTCATACCCGAGTCCCAGCCTCTCCATGGTGCCAGTTCGATGATTTTCGATAAGGACATCTGCAGACTTGAGTAGTTTCTGAGCAATGGCTAAACCTTCGACTGACTTTAGATCGAGAGATATTCCACGTTTATTCCTATTTAGCATGAGGAAAGCTGCGGACTCACCATCGAGATCTGGTGGAATAAATTGCCTGGTCGCATCCCCCCCATCGATATGCTCCACCTTTATGACATCAGCACCCATATCAGCAAGCATACGCCCACAAATAGGGCCGGCCATAACGTGTCCGAATTCAATAACAAGGAGTCCGTCCAGCAAACCTTTACCATTAGAAGGATTCATGAGTGACTTATCGCCTCCTTATCTTCCTTTGAATTTCGGGTCCCGACGTTCCATGAATGCTCGAATCCCTTCTCCATAATCTTCTGTCTGAAAAGCTTGATACGTCTCTTCCTTCATCTCTGGAGTTAAGTCCACTGCATCAACTAAATTACGCACGAATCTCTTATGCCATCGATTTACTAAAGGCGCTCCAGATCCGATTTTTTTCACCATTGATTCCACTTCTTGTCTCACTGAATCATCGGGAACGACTCGAGTTACCAGTCCTATGTCGTAGGCCCTTTGAGCTGCAATCAACTCTCCTCCCAGCAGGATTTCCAGTGTCCGTGAAGCGCCTATCAACTGCACAATAGGCTCTAACTCGGTATAGGACATTGTGAGTCCCAATTTATTAATCGGAGCGCCGAAACGACTCCCTTCACCGCACACCCTAAAGTCACAACAAGCAGCTATTTCTAGCCCTCCACCCACACAAATACCCGATATGAGAGCCACTGTAGGATGTGGACAGTTTACAAGTGCCGACAATGCTCCCTCTAAAGCCTCCGCATACTCGCGAACTTGTTCTTCGGTATTCCTTTCGCCGAGAAAACTTTTGATGTCCGAACCGGCAGAAAAAGCATTCTCTCCTTCCCCTTCGATCACGACGCAGCTGACTTTCACGTCTTTACTTACTTCAACAACAATGTCACGAAGAGATCGCCATCCATGTATATCAAGAACATTCAATTGGGTTGGATAACTCAACTTTATGCTGGCTACGTTACCATTTCGGTCGATCGCGACTCGATCAGTCATTTCGATTTCCTCTCAGTAATCTCTAGGCTTAGTTAAAGAGATCTTAAATTACTATTTCAGTTCAGGAATTTACCGATAAAATAATTCGACTGGCCACATTGAGATAGCTGGAACATATGTGACCAAAAGTAGCATGAATAAAAGAATGGATACAAAATAAATATTAACCTTGCTGACTTCCCAAATATCGGCTTTGGCCACAGAACACGCCGTGACCAAAACACTGGCCACGGGAGGAGTCTGCTGCCCAATACCAAGATTCAATGTGACTACAAGACCAAAATGAACCGGATCAATCCCTGCCGCTAGAACCAAAGGCATCACAATGGGTACCACTAAAATGATGGCTGCTGCGGAATGTAAGAACAGACCAATTAGAATGAAAAATACATTCAGTAATGCTAAAATGGCAAAACGATTATCTGTGAAATCCATAATCCCTTGAGCTACCTTCTGGGGAACCTGCATTTCTGTCAAATAATCACCTAACAATGCAGATGAAGCCACCAAAAGCATAACTACAGCTGTTTGTATGCCCCCCGACAAAATCGCAGATTTCAGAGCTGAAACATCCAATTCTCGATAAACTCCCCCCCCAATAATGATGGAAGCCAGTACAGCCAGCCCGGCCCCCTCAGTAGCAGTCACCCATCCAGAGAAGATTCCAGACAGAATAATCACTGGAAGCAGTAAAGCCCAGGAAGCTTCCTTTAATGCCTTAAAAACCCTTTTCATTTGAAAAGCAGATTCCACTGGAAATCCATTTTTCAGCGCCAAAAAATAAACCATGGCCATCATCATCATCCCGCCCAAAACACCTGGAACAATACCCGCGACAAACAGCTCTACCACTGAACTCCCAGACATCACTCCGTAGAGGATCATGGGAATAGAGGGGGGAATAATAACCGCCAAAGTAGCCGAAGAAGAAGTCACTGCAGCCGCGAATGGAGTCGGATAGCCCTTATCCTTCATAGCAGGAATTAGAATCGAACCCAGAGCTGCGACATCAGCCACTGCCGATCCTGAAATTTCCGCAAAAAATAACGAGGCTGAAACAGTGACCATAGCCAAGCCCCCTCGAATAAAACCTACTAGTGCTGAAGCGAGGTTGATCAGCCGTATCGAAATTCCGGTGCAATTCATAATTGCACCTGCTAAAATAAAAAGAGGAATCGCAATAAGTGGAAATTTCGTTGAACCATCAAAAAGAACGAGGGCTACATTGGGGAGACTCGCCATGCCAGAACTCAGCATCATCCCTGAAAGAGCCACTATACCCAGGGATACTGCTATCGGTACATTCACAAGGACCAGTCCAAGTAACCCCAAAAACATTAGGAGAAAAATCATACTTCTTCTCTATCCCGATCATGCCATAAGTCGGGTAGTACAGTCAGCTCGGCAACTATAAAGAGGACGGCCCCAATTGGAATTACTGACTGAGTCAGGCGTTGCGGCATCCACGGAAGGCTTACAAGAGTATCTCCACCCAATACACCAAAAACTGTCCACCCAGACCATGCCACCAAGACAAAGAACCCTATCACCGCCGTTTTCCCAAAAACGATCAGACATCGCCTTGCTGTCTGGCCAACTCCATCCAGGATTTTGGAAAAACCAATGTGTTCTTGCCTCAGCGCAGCCAGAACAGAGCCATAGAAAGTCAGCCAAGCCAGCAGAATTGATGCCACCTCATCGTACCAGACAAGAGCAATCCCTATTTTCCTAAAAAACACCCCCATGATAACTACTGTAGCTAGTGCTACCACCAGGACTAAGACCAATTTCTCCAAAATTCCTGCAAATCCATCTCTAAAACGATTTCGGCTCAGTCCAAACATCTATTCACCTGCTTAATTTTCGAAGTCTAAGCATATTCCCTGATCATAATCCTGAGCTTTCTACAAGATCCAGAGACTGTTTCACTAAGTCACCTGCGCCTTCAACAGACCTGCTAAACTCGTCGTAGATTTCTCTGCTTGCACGCTCGAAAGCTTCTCTGTCCGGTTCGTTCACCTCCACTCCTGCTTCAGATAGAGCCACCAGAAAATCGGAGTCCATACTAATCGCTGTCTCATAAACGAAACGCTGTGTTTCTGCAGCTATATCTGCTATTCCTGTTCTCAGATCCTCAGGAATTCGGTTCCAACTTGCCCCTACCGTAACATAGGCAGGGGTGTAAACATGACCCGTTAGGGACATGTAGCTTTGAACCTCATGCAATTTGGAAGCGTAAATCTGAGCCAATGGGTTTTCCTGTCCGTCCATCACTCCAGTTTGCAGAGCTACAAAAACTTCTGAGAGTGGCATCGGCGATGGATTCGCTCCGAAAGCCTGAAATAGTTTCACTCGCCATATCCCTCTTGGGGTCCTCAACTTAATACCCACAAGGTCACCAGGTGTCACTACAGGACGGGTATTGTTAGTTACATGCCTAAATCCATTTTCCCAAACGGCTATAATTTTATACCCTTCTTCTGCTGCTGCGGGAACCAAAACGGGCCATATGACATGCTCCTCTATTTTCCTCATATGTTCCCGGCTCTTCACCAAATAAGGCATTTCAAAAATACCAAATAGTTCCACCCTTGAAGACATAATAGTCGATGGAAGAGCAAGATCGAGAGTTCCAAGCTTCAATTTCTGGAGCATCAATTCGTCACCACCCAATTGACTCGATCCAAATACGTTGACCTTCACTCGACCTTCATATTTCTCCTCTACTCTCCTAGAGAATTCTTCAGCGGAAAGTGCGAAAAGAGAGCCCGGTGCTCCTACGTGTCCGAATTTGAGCTCTATAATCCCTTCGGTACCTTCTGGATTTCCACAACCCATGAGCATTATACACCCAAGAACCGGAACGAACCGCAGAAGGCGCAATTGCATTAATCTGTTCGACAACAAGATTCGCACCTTTGACCTACTTGCTAGCTAAAAACTCTAAGGCCACACCAACTCCACCCGATTGGTGGGGAACTCCAGCTAACGACAGAGCCATTTCAACACCACAAAGTGTTCCAGAAACCATCAGATCGTTGACATCTCCTAAGTGGCCAATCCGGAAAACTTTACCATTCAGTTTCCCTAATCCGCCACCCAACGACATATCAAATTTTTCCAAACAAATCGTCCGTACAAGATTCGCATCAGTTCCTTCAGGCATCAGCACACTCGTTGCGGCAGCACTCACGGCATAAGGGTCATTACAGAAAATCTCTAGACCCCAAGCTACTACTGCACGTCTTGTTGCTTCACCTAAACGGGCATGCCGGGCATGGGTGTTCTGCAAGCCTTCCTCCTTAAACATCTTCAATGCCTCTTCCAGGCCATATAGTAGGTTCGTAGCTGGCGTATAAGGAAAATACCCAGTCTCTTCAAAGGTCATCTGGTCTGTCCAGTCCCAATAAGAGCGGAAACCTTTGGTGTTCCTGTGTACTTCCAATGCCTTTCTGCTCACAGCACAGAAAGAAAGCCCTGGAGGTAACATGAACCCTTTTTGTGAGCCACAAATTGTGACATCGGCCCCCCAATCATCATGCCGATATTCCATAGCACCCACCGAAGAAACAGAGTCGACCATGAGTAGAGCAGGATGCCCCACATCATCCATCGCTTTTCTGATCGCCAGAATATCCGTAACCACACCAGTAGCCGTTTCGTTGTGAACGATTAGTACAGCTTTGATCTCATGGTCTGGATCTGCACTCAATAGTTCCGCCAGAGTTTCTGGATCGATTGGGAGTCTCCAGTCCCACGGAGCAACCTGTACTTCTAGTCCAAGCCTGGTAGCTACCAAGCCCCAGATTTCAGAGAAATACCCTGCATCGAACCTCAGTACTTTATCACCCGCCGACAGGGTGTTAACCAACCCTGCCTCCCAAGAACCGCTACCTGAAGCAGGATAAACAAATACATACTCAGAAGCCTGAAACACCTCTTTTAATTCTTTCAGGATTTTTGCTGCGAATTCTTTAAATTCTGGGCCACGGTGATCGATGGTAGGCTTACTCATAGCCCTAAGAATGCGTTCAGGAACATTCGTGGGCCCCGGTAACTGCAAAAAGTGTCTTCCCGATCTGAAAGGCATTCTTAGCTCTTCCTTGTATTAGTCTATGTATTGTAAATTTCAAGTAGAATAATGGCACAGGGATTACCTAAAAGCCATATGGTATTTCCCTTACATCTACAACTAAATATCTATGATAAGAGCTATCCCCCGTGCACAACTATTATTCATAGGATTAGACGCACCAGCAAATATTGTTAAGTTTTCCCCGTATCATTGGTATCATAGTCGAATCTATAGCGGTATAGACCAGGTAACATGAAAACAATCCCAGATCTTCTTCAGAACAACATAGAAGGGGAAACCCTTTTTGACACTTTCAGTAAAGGACTGTACTCCACAGACGCTTCCATTTACCAAATTGAGCCGGTCTGCATAATCCTGCCCAAGAATATCGATGATGTCGTAAACACCCTACAGATAGCCAGTCAAAACGATACTTCAGTAACACCCCGAGGTGCCGGAACTTCTCAGTCCGGTCAGTCCATAGGACCCGGCATTATTGTGGACACAAGTAAATTTTTAAACAAAATCGGCGAGATTGATCACAAGCAAAAAACAATCAAAGTGCAACCGGGTGTGGTCCTCGATCACTTGAATCGATTTCTCGAGCCACACGGTCTCTTCTTTCCAGTAGATGTGGCCACTTCGAGCAGAGCCACCATCGGAGGAATGACCGCCAACAACAGTGCCGGGTCCAGGTCAATCAAATATGGAATGATGGTTGACAATGTCAGTTCCATCCAAGGCCTACTTCCTGACGGAACCAAAGTGACATTTGGCATGGACACCCCCACGGACGGACCAGAACTTCAGATCGCGCAGACACTCGCCACTCTTCGGCGCAGAGAAAGTATGGAACTGGAGAAGAGAATACCTAAAGTTATGAGGAGGGTAGCGGGCTATAACCTCGACAGAATTTCTGAACGAGGAGATAGGATTGCACAAATATTGGTGGGGTCAGAAGGCACTCTTTCATTTTTCACAGAAATAGAACTCCAGCTTTCACAGTTACCTGACCACAAAATACTCGGAGCATGTACATTCCCCAGTCTAGAAGCAGCCCTGAACGCAGTTTCTCCCATAGTAGAGCTCAATCCCTCCGCGGTTGAATTGATTGATGGTGCCCTTATCGATCTAGCCCGAAACATTCCAACCCTCAGGACTTCCATAGATCAATTCGTAAAGCCAGACGCGAGAGCAGTCCTTCTCGTGGAATTTTCCTGCAACGGAGAGAACCAACTTTCTTCCAAAATGGACCATCTGGAACAAGTGCTTTCTGACCTCGGACATCCTAAAGCATTGTTAAGGGCAGAATCGCAGTTACTCCAAAAAATGATCTGGTCAGTCAGAAAAACATCCATGAATATTGTGATGTCCATGAAAGGCGACCGAAAGCCCATTTCTTTCATAGAAGACTGCACGATACCTCTCAAACACTTGGCAGAATACGGAGTCCGACTTGAGGAAATTTTCCGTAATCATGGCACTAGTGGTACCTGGTACGCTCACGCTTCGGTGGGATGTCTTCACGTACGGCCTATTCTGAATCTCAAGGAAGATCAGGACCTTCGATCCATGAGAAGTATAGCAGAGCAAACCCACGAACTCGTCAGGGAGTTCAAAGGAACGCACTCAGGAGAACATGGGGACGGGCTGATTAGATCTGAATTCTTAGAACCAATGTTAGGAAAGCAAATCGTTTCCGCATTCACAGAAATCAAGGACCTATTCGACCCATCGGGTATTCTTAATCCAGGCAAGATAGTACGCCCACCCAAAATGGATGACAGGAGCTTGATGCGCTACAAAAAGGGGTATAAATCTCTCCCGGTAGCTACAGCTCTGGACTGGTCACCTTGGGGGGGATGGACCCAGGCCACTGAGATGTGCAATAACAACGGCGCATGCCGGAAAAGCGACCCCGGAGTGATGTGCCCTTCCTACCGAGTCACTGGGGACGAGAGGCATGTACCCCGAGGAAGAGTCAACTCCCTGCGTCTAGCACTAACTGGTCAGCTTGGTCCGGAAGCCTTGGCCTCTGAGGATATGTATCAAACTCTTTCACTGTGTGTTGGTTGCAAAGCTTGTCAGAAGGAGTGTCCTATGAGTGTGGACATCACACGTATGAAAATAGAATTCCTACATCACTACTATAAAAAACATGGGTTGCCACTACGTGAACGACTCATCGCCTGGCTACCCCGTTACGCTAAATGGGTCAGTAAATTCCCACTGATCGCCAACATAGGATCAAATAAAGGTTTTCTGGCTAAGCTGGGAGAGCTGTTTATTGGAATAACCGCCCACCGTGAAAAACCACAGTGGAGAAGTGACATTTTTAGTAGTCGTGGTCGGGTTGTAGGAAACCCCACAGGCTCAGAGATAGTTTTGTGGGTGGACACCTTCAACACCTATTTTGAACCAGAAAATGCCCAAGCTGCGATCAGGGTCCTTGAAGCAGCAGGTTATAAGGTCAACATCCCCACCTTTGACACACGTCCCGCCTGCTGCGGCCGTACTTTCCTTAATGCTGGATTAATCGACGAAGCTCGTACTGAAGCTGAAAGACTAGTCAAAGTGCTCGGGCCGTGGGCAGAGAAAGGAATACCCATAATAGGGCTTGAACCTTCATGTCTTTTGACCCTACGGGATGAGCTTACAGCCATCTTGCCTGGAGAAAGAAGCAAGGCCATCAAGGAGCAAGCCGTACTTTTAGACGAATTCCTAGTCGCGGAACAAGCACGGGGAAGGCTTAACTTAGAGCTACAACCTCTGGAAGCAACTAAAGCTATGGTCCACACTCACTGTCACCAAAAGGCCCTGGGAGAGACTGGTGCAACCGAACAGATTCTCAAATGGATTCCGAACTTAGACGTTGAATCCATCCAATCTGGCTGCTGTGGTATGGCAGGTGCCTTTGGCTACGAATCCGAACATTACCAGACATCCTTGGCGATGGCTAATCTCGACCTAATTCCTGCTGTACGCTCAGCGTCTCCAGACACCCTAATAATCACTGGAGGAACAAGTTGTAGGCACCAAATCGACCACGGAACCGATCACAAAGCGACTAGTCTTGCCCAGGTCCTTGAAAAATCTTTGTCTGGCTAAATGAACTCTGCCACCTATACAAATAATAAACTAGGCGGATCTAGACCTGAGACCTACGGATTAAAAACCCATTGATAATATATCCACACCCACAGAATTTTCATCCTTTTAAACCTTGTAGCTACAAGGTTTCTCCCCTTCCCACTCTTGCGGATTCGATATAAATTGATTGAGCGTAATGGTAGACAAACTGAGTACTTCACTGAGTACTTCACTGAGTACTTGGAGAAAGCGTGGACAGAAGCACGGCCCCCAATGAAGTAACTCCGTCCAGACAGGCTATGACACGGCCCACCCTAAGCTTGAAGTCAGACTCTATACCCTCTAATCCCAAATCTCACGTTTTGAGATGGAGATGGGAGTATGGTCGTAAACTCGTCAACTTGAGGCCCAACGGTGAATACAGCCTCTCAGAGGCACATAAATGACGGACAACCACTTGGATTTTTCTGAGCTCAACCTGCATCCGACCCTCCTACGAGGTGTCAATAAGCTAGGCTTTGTAACCCCCACTCCGATTCAATCGGAGGCCATCCCCCATGCACTCGAAGGTCGGGATCTCCTGGCCTGCGCAGCCACGGGCAGCGGCAAAACTGCTGCCTTTCTTCTGCCCATCCTTCATCAGTTGATAGACCGCCCCCGAGGTACAACACGCGCACTAGTCCTGGCACCCACCCGGGAACTGGCACTCCAAATCCGGGACGACCACAATCGACTGGCTCAGTACACCGGACTCAAAGGTGCCGCAGTCCATGGTGGGGTGGGCATGCGCCCCCAGGAAATGGCATTTCAGAAAGGCTTCGATATTATAATCGCCACTCCAGGCCGGCTATTGGATCACTTCCAGTACAGTTACGCCTCTCTATCCGGGCTAGAGTACCTGGTTTTGGACGAAGCCGACCGCATGCTGGACATGGGATTCCTACCCGACATCCGACGGGTGCTCCGGCACGTTCCCAAGCCGCAGCAGACCTTCTTCTTTAGCGCCACTATGCCTGGTCCTATCGAGAAACTGACCCGAGAGATTCTCCAGGCTCCGGCGAAGATCTCCCTACAGAAGAAAGCCGCACCGGCCAAGGGGGTGACACACTCTGCATATCCTGTACCATCGAGCCTAAAACCGACGCTACTAGTAGAGCTCCTAAAGAGGGGGCACATCAACGACGCGCTGGTCTTCACCCGTACCAAGCGCAAGGCAGACAAGGTGGCCAAGTTTCTCAATCGACACGGAATTTTGACTGAACGCATCCACGGCAACCGCTCCCAAGCCCAACGCACCAAAGCCCTGGCGGGCTTCAAGGCCCGAAAATATCGGGTTCTAGTGGCCACGGACATTGCCGCCCGGGGCATCGACGTGCAGGCCCTAGGGCACGTAGTGAACTTCGACCTGCCTGCGGTCACAGAAGACTACATCCATAGAGTGGGACGTACGGCACGTGCCGACGCTACCGGAGAAGCTTTTACACTGGTAGCGCCAGAGAACGAAGCCGACTTCAGACGCATCGAGCGGGCCGTGGGATTGAAAATTCCCCGAGTCCACCTGGAGGAATTCTCTTACGAAGCCACTTCCAAACCGCCCGTGCCTAAGCCTAAGCCTA
>JAPKDG010000073.1 GCA_028822645.1 Longimicrobiales bacterium
ATTTGACCACCACTTCTGGTTCAGCGGGCTCTTCCCACTGATCCGTGTATTCCCAACCACAAAATCTGCAGTTTTCTTGGGGACTTTCTACGTGTCTCCCACAGTTATAGCAATAGGGCATTTCGGCGATCGCTCAGGTAGTGGTTGGCAACAGAGTTAGGCACTATTCGTTCTCGATAGAGAGATTGACCAGGTCACGAAATCTCTCCCAGGGGTTACCCCCCTCTCTTCCAGCTCCAGGAGTTTGTGTAAAGACTAGGGCTATGGTTTCACTTTGTGGATCCACCCAGGCTCTTGTGCCATCGGATCCAGAATGTCCGTAAACTCCATTTTCGATACGGAATCCAAACCCATAGCTGTCAGTTTCTCCGGAACTTATTTTTGGGCTGGTCAGCAATCCTACGCTTTCTTTAGTCAGGATGTCGGACCCGTTATAAGAGCCCTCGTTCAAAAGCATCTGACAAAAGATAGCGTAGTCGAAAGCAGTGGATATCATTCCTCCTGAACCACGAGCAAAAGGGAAAGCAACGGGTCCTCCAGGTGTGCCTCCAGGAAGCCATTCCTCAGTTTCGGTACTGCGTCGATAATAGACCTCACCCATACGATCTATTTTGCCTTCTAGGGTATGACCGATCTGGTGATTATAGGAATCTTCCATTCCGAGCGGGCTGTACACGTTCTCTTCCAAGTATTCTTCGAGTAGTTGTCCTGAGGACATCTCTATCAAGGCGGCGAGTGTGTTGTAACCTGGGTTGTTATAACTGTAGCTCAGTCCAGGAGTGACCTCTGCCCCTATCGATCCATAACGGGCTGATTCCAGTAGCAGATTTGGAGCATCGGGGTGTTGTTCGGAAGGTTGCATTAGAGGTTCCAAGAAAAGACTGGAAATCCTTAGGCCACTGCTGTGTGACAGCAGGTGACCGATGCTAATAAATCCTGAACGGTAATTGTCCCATTCTGGGATGTAATCTCTCACCAGGTCGGAGTAGGATAGTTTTCCTTCTTCGACCAATTGGGCTATTGCTGTTGCTATAAGAGGTTTGGTGTTGGAAGCCATACGAAACATCGTATTGGGTTCCATGGGTAAATTGCGGCCCTTGTCTTTCCATCCGACTGCTTCGTGGAGGACAATTTTTCCTCTGCGTACGACCATGAGTACAGCACCGACTAGGTCTCCGCGGTCTACGGCTTCTTGGTAAAGACCAGCTCCTCCAGAAAGGACTGCGGATGACATCCCAACTTGTTCAGGGCTTGCATAGGATAGAGTTAGTGATTTTTGCCCGTACACTGTAACGGGAGCGCATGCTAGCGTGATCAATAAAATGGTAAAAATTAGTTTGGTCTTAGAGTGTTTCTGTATCATTTTAGCTTCACCAGATTAGTACATCAGTCTATTGTCTACGATGTTGCGCATGTCTTCTTGGCGCCCTTCCAGATAGCAAAGCAGGTTGTGACAAAATATTTCGGTAATCCTTTCGTTTTCTGCTTCTACGGTACTTGCTGAGTGTGGGCTTATGAGAACATTTGGAAGATCCCATAAGAGGCTGTCCTTTGGCAAGGGCTCTACAGTGAGGGTGTCCAATCCTGCGAATGCGATCCGTCCGTGTTTTAGATGTTTGATCAGTGCCAATTCATCCACTAGATCTCCACGAGCGATGTTCACGAATACGGAACCTTCCTTGAGAGCACCTAAGGCATTGTCATCGATCATTTTTTCTGTTTCAGGAGTATGTGGAGCGGCGAGTACCAGAGCGTCTGTTTCACGGAGCATATCATGGAGTTGATTGTTTGAAAAAAGTTTATCAATACTTAACTCACGAGCTGTTTTCCGTGATCCGGGGCTGGCCAAAGCAATGATTCTCATATCAAACACTCGACCGATTGAGGCTATTTTACGTCCCAATTCACCCATTCCGATAAGGCCTAGTGTCTGTCCAGCTAACTCATTACTGCAGAATCGTTCCCAGTGCCGCTCCTTTTGCTCTGTCTGCATCTTAAGTAATCGTTTTATATGACTCAGGAGGACAAGGAAAACGAATTCAGTTAGAGGTCCTGCATGAACGCCTCTGGAATTTGTTATCAGTATATCCGAGTCAGTGAGGTTAAGCTCCTCGATTCTTTTTCCGATCCCTGAACTTGTGGTTTGAATCCATTTTACATCGGGGGCAAAATCTAATCCACAGGTTCCGTCTCGAGCATTGGGAGGGAAGTTCCAAAGGATGTCAGCCGATTCTAAGTATTTCTTCCAGCGATGTTCTTGATCGGGACTGAGGGTGAATCCATCTACACCGTTATGGTCACAGGTATATCTGGTAGGAGGTAGCAGATCTGGATCATACAAGACCGTGATTTTTTCTGGGGAAACAGATCGTATTCTATCGATGTGTTTAACCTCCAGAGGAGTTGTGATGAGTATGGTAGTAGATCCGTCATTTTTTTTCATAGAGGTATTTGATTCCGATGGCCTAGTTTTGACAACAGTGTATTCCTAGACTAATAGAGTTGTTATTAGGAGTCATCGGGGGAAAATGAATCCGTAGAAAACTTAGGGTTTATTGAATAGTAAAACAGGGATTGTTTTCGGAATGAATTTGGCAGGTCTAGTACAGGACTAAATCATTTGTTTGATAACGAGAGGTGTCGAGAGTGCTGAATAGAGAAAGATTGAAAAGGTTACGAGTAATCTTAGTCGTCAGTCTGCTGAGTTCAATTGCTTGTAATCAAGAACACCCACCGACAGCAGTAGTTACTGTTTCGGTAACCGCTACAGAGGATTACCAAGAGATTGTTGTTGAACTTGAAAATATGATACAGGCCGAGATGCAGGCTAAGGGATTGCCGGCTCTGTCAATCTCTTTAGTAGACGACCAAAGTGTCGTGTGGTCAGCTGGATTTGGTGTTGAGAACTCCCAGGAAGGAACTCCTGCCACTAGTGAGACGATTTATCGAGTGGGTTCTGTGTCCAAGCTTTTTACAGATCTTGCGATAATGAAACTTGTTGAAGATGGGGTGATCGATCTGGACGAACCAGTTTCAACCTATATTCCTAGTTTTGAACCAATGAACGGCTATGATGGTGCGATCACGTTGCGTCAGCTCATGTCTCACCGGTCTGGATTAGTCAGAGAACCGCCCGTTGGTCATTATTTTGATGATACAGAACCTTCGCTGAGTCAAACAGTGGAGAGCCTGAATCAGACGGAGCTTGTATACGCGCCAGAGGAAAGGATTAAGTACTCCAACGCGGCGATTGCTGTAGTCGGTTATGTATTGGAAGTTCTCCAGGGTCGTGAATTTTCCGAGGAATTAAAGGAGTCGGTATTGGTTCCTCTCGGCATGACTAGCAGTTCTTTCACTCCAGATGTGGAAATCACTGAGCATTTGGCTGACGCGTATATGTGGGGTTTTGACAGGGCTCCATTTCCAGCTCCAACTTTTCAACTAGGGATGGCTCCAGCTGGAAGTATGTACTCCAGTGTCGAGGATTTATCACTTTTCATCAAAGCGATGCTTAATGGAGGTGTCGGCGTAGAATCGAGACTTATTGAGACAGCAACTCTTGAAGCGATGTGGGAACCACAATATGCGATGGAAGATGCCACTACTGGATATGGCCTTGGATTCGGGGTTGGTAGCTTGAACGGCTTGAAGGTATTGGGACACGGCGGCGCGATTTACGGTTTTTCGACGGAGCTGGCTTTTCTGCCAGAAGCGAAGCTCGGTGTTGTAGCGGTGTCATCTCTTGACGGAACGAATGCTGTAGTTTCCAAGATTGTCAATGCTGCATTGGAGATGATGCTAGCTGTTCAAAGCAAGGAAGTGCCACCTGTTCCAAGAATGAGTGAAATGCTTAAACCTGAAGTGGCAAAATCTCTAGAAGGCGTCTACGGAAGTGGTGCAGAGGGGATAGAGCTTGACGAGAGAAATGGACGTTTGTTCATGACTTCCTATGCAGGTGGTGCGACGGTGGAGGTTCTCGCTTTGGGGGACACTTTAGTTGTTGATGGTAGGACATCGTATGGAATGAGATTTCTGGATATGGAAAATGGATTGAAGACGGTGGGTGGTGTGGTGTGGGACAAGCAGGACTCGAATGATGTTCCCTCAAAGATGCCCGAGCATTGGGAGGGATTGATCGGTGAATATGGATGGGACCATAACGTGCTGTACATTTTGGAGCGAAGAGGGGTGCTACATGCTTTGATCGAGTGGTTTTATCTGGAACCGTTATTGGAAATCAATCCAGATGAGTATGCTTTCCCTGAGGATAGAGGCCTTTACCCTGGAGAAAAACTGGTTTTTAATAGGAACCAGAGCGGAAGAGCGACTGCAGTGGAGGCTGCTGGGATAGAATTTTTGCGTCGTGAAATCGGTACTATGGCTGGCGAGACCTTTAGGATAGATCCTCAGCGTCCGGTGGAAGATTTGAGAACGGAAGCACTGGCGGCAAAACCTCCCAAAGAATCAGGTCGATTCCGTAGCTCTGAACTCGTAGAGATTGTTGAGTTGGAATCTGGGATCAAGCTGGATGTTCGTTATGCAACGACAAACAATTTCATGTCTTCAGTTTTTTATAATCAACCAAAAGCTTTCTTGCAGCGTCCGGCCGCAGAGGCAGTTACCCGTGCCCATAGAGAGCTGTCCCGATATGGATTTGGACTGTTGATCCATGATGCTTATAGGCCTTGGTATGTTACTAAGATGTTCTGGGATGCTACCCCAGTTGATCAGCGGTTCTTTGTGGCCAATCCAGCGAACGGTTCAAGACACAATAGGGGAGCTGCTGTTGATCTAACTCTTTATGAGTTGTCCACCGGGTTGCCAGTGGAAATGGTTGGATCTTATGACGAATTTTCCCCGCGATCATATCCTGACTACCCCGGAGGAACGTCACGTCAACGTTGGCTCCGTGAAATATTAAGACGTGCGATGGAAAAGCAGGGATTCACTGTGTATGAAGGGGAATGGTGGCACTTCGACTATGACAGTTGGAGTGAGTATGGCATACAGAATGAAGTATTTTCTCAAATTGGTACCAATTGAGTATCAGTAGACTTTTCTTGAACCGAAGGATCAAAATATGCTTTCAGTAAAGAATTTTGCTCTGACATGTGGCCTGATGTGGGGCGGCGGTTTATTCGTAATTTCGCTGACACAGTTAATATGGCCTTGGTATGGCGTTGCTTTCTTGAGCATTATGGAGTCGATATATCCGGGATACCAGGGCATGGAAGGCTTGCTAGGCGCCCTGGTGTTGCTTCTATATGGCTTGCTCGATGGAATTGTAGCGGGCGGTATATTCGCTTGGTTATATAACAGGCTAAATTCTTAGCAGGGCTTCGTGAGCCAGTCGCCTTCTGTATCTCTAGACTAGGATTGTAAAGGGCCCTAACCAAAAATCACTGTCCTCCGAAGATCTTTCCAAAGAAATCCCCCTCATTCCATGTGGGTCTGTTGTTCTCCATTGCCACATAGTAACCAGTAAGGAAATTGACCTGAGCGTGTGACACACCAGCCCCAAAATCAAAGCCCTGTTCTATTTCGTCGTTAGGAGTGTGATACCGTTCTGTCCTGAAGGCTGAATTCATAGCTCCACCATCTCGTTCGTCACCAGTCTCAAAGCCACTTTTTATAAAGAGCGCTGGGATGCCCTGACGGACAAAACTGTAGTGGTCACTCCGAATGAATAATACTTGTTCAGGAATAGGATCGGGACCTATTTCAATTCCCATATGGTCAGTTGCCGCGGTTATTGCTTCATTTAGACTGGAATGTTCGGCTCCGTAGGGTACAATGTCTAACAGTGGATGGTATAAAAAAGGCATATCCAAAGACATGTTGGCTACCAAGCTGGATTTAGGAACGGTGGGGTAGTTAACAAAGTAGTCAGATCCTAACAAACCCCACTCTTCCGCGGTCACAAACAGGAAAAGAATGGACCGCCTAGGTGCATTGGCGAGTTCAGAGTATGCTCTGGCAACCTCCAGAACTATGGAGGTTCCCGAGGCGTTATCATGGGCTCCGTTATAGATATCATCCCCGTTCTCGTCGGGTGCTCCAATACCGAAGTGATCAATATGTGCAACGTAGACGACGTGTTCTTTTTTTAATTCAGGGTCAGCACCATCCAGTTTGGCGATC
>JAPKDG010000074.1 GCA_028822645.1 Longimicrobiales bacterium
TAGAAATTTTTCAGCCAGTACTGGCTGACACAGTAAAAGTAAGCAGGCTGAGCTGATCAATTGCAAGAGCGTTTGTCTGTTCACAATCTCACCTCTTTCACAGATTCAAGTGATCGGTTTAGACTTTCGTATATGTTGATCTATCCATTCCTTTTGTGCCAGAGATCTCTCGTATTGCAACCCTGGTTCCCTCGGTCCATGTCCGGTGCGAGGAAGCCAGACGAGTTTCGTTTCTACCCCATTTGTTTTCAATCCTCTATAAAAAATACGAGCTTGGTTCGGGGGGACACGAGGGTCATTTTCTCCATGAATAATCATTGTAGGAGTTGAAGCGTTCTGAATGAATGCTAAAGGGTTAGAGCGTTGATAAACCTCCCAAAGCCCAGGATCATAGGGGCTACCTCCAAAGTAAGCTTCGAAAACATGCTGAATATCTTGAGTCCCCCACATGGCTATATTTTCTGTGATGGCAGCTCCGGCAACAGCCGCTTTAAACCTATCGGTCTGTGTCACTGCCCAAGCAGTCATGAATCCCCCATAGCTCCAGCCCATTACTCCTAATGAATCAGGATGTGCATAGCCTTCATCTATAAGGTGATCCACCCCTGACATGATATCTTGAAAATCAAGACCGCCCCAATCCTGAACTACCGATTGAAGTCCAATTTCACCATAACCCGAAGATCCTCTGGGATTAGGCAGTAACACGAAATATCCATCACCAGCATACCTCTGAGCATCAGCTCCTGAGGAAGCAGCTTGAAAATTCTCTACATAGACACCGCTTGGACCACCATGAATTTTTATGACGGTTGCTCTCGGGCCATCTCCTTTTGTCCAACCCACTGGGTAAACAAGAATCCCTTCCACTTCCTTACCATCGATTTTGTTGCTCCATTGGACAATCTCTGTTTTACCGACAGCAAAACTTTCAGCGTGCGTATTGTGTTCCGTAAGTTGTACGACTTGACTAATAACAGTAGGAAATACATTTGTTTTCAAATTCGATACATAAAGCTCTATCGGGTCAGTTGGATCCTCAAAAGCGAAAGCCAACACTCTCATATCCTTAGAGAAGCTAAAACTGCTGCGAACCCCCGAATCCGCAGTGACCCTTACAGGATTCCGATCTTCTAAATCCATGTAAAACAAACCCCTGGTAGTACCAGTAGTTGTTTCAAAAAATACTCCAGTTCCATCTGGAGTAAAATTATACCTTCCTGCTTGCATGCCTCCCAGTGGCGACACTTCCATAGGTTCTCCCCCTGAAAGAGGTATCTTCCACGTACGAGTCAGTCCAATTTCGTAACCATCCGACTGTTGTCCCTTGTAAACAATGTGGCTGCCATCTGGAGTCCACTGTGGATTAGAGTCTGGACCAGGATTAACCGTCAGCTTGGTCGGAGACTCGGTCAATAAATCCAGTTCCAAGAGGTACAAGTCACTTCGCCATGAATCAAATGGTTGATTTGTGGGAGTGCCGGAAAACACTATTGAACGACTATCGGGGCTCCAGCTGAAACCACCCACAGTATAATTGTTTCCCTCCGTGAAACGTTCTGCATTAGCCTCGTTTAGGTCGAAAATCCAGATATGTGAGTAATCTCCTGGTTCATCTTCTATGGATATATCTCTACCAGTCTTCTTTCGGTTGGCATTCTCTTTAGATTGTGGATCAGGTGCCCTGAAAGCTATGTGCTCCCCGTCTGGTGACCATTGGAAACTTGAGATGTTGGTTTCGTGTTGTAGTAACTCAAAGGGCTCTCCACCCACTAGGTTCATTCTCATGAGTTTATTGGTCGCCCTCCTGCCAGTCCCTTCTCCGTTGGAAGCCGATTCATTGGAGGAATCACCCACTCCTCTTCCACTTGCTAAAAATGCAAAACTTTCGCCACCTGGATGCCACCTGGGGTTAGTATCACTGCCGGGGTGATTAGTCAGCTGCACAGGATCCATCCAGTTGGATCCCGATTTACGGATCAACCATATATCGACATTAGAATCATTCTCCTGTAAGTCGACACTATTAAGTGTGTAAAGGACCTCACTCCCAGATGGTGATACGGCCACACTGTTTATATTCTTTACTTCAAATACATTTTCCAAATCTGGAAATGATTTGCTAGCTATTTGCTGTTGGGTCTCGACGCTAATCGGATTATATAGCGCCAGTGAGATCTGTATAGCCACTGCCATCGAAGCAGGTTTGAATTTAAACATTGAACACGCATTCCTTTTCTTTGTTTTAGTCGCTTAGAGAGATTTCATGACTCCAACTAACGTAATTTGACCTACTTGATTGCACCACCACAGGCAACTCTATGAATAAGGGACGGCTTTAATACTTTTTGGCATCCTTCTTGCACTCTACTTTCCTGTAATTGAGCCTTCTCTATCAGAGGATAATTCAGTGGAACACAGTGTGAAAATATGTGGTGAATTTTGGCCCAATGGTAGAGTGAAATCATTTGGCCTGATCAAGGGTGGCGAATGGCACGGAGATGTCCAAGGATTTTGGGATAATGGGAAGCCGGATTTTCGCCAGACATTTAAACAAGGCATTACAAATGGCCCATACGAGTTCTTCTTCCCCAATGGCCAGCTAGAAGAAGTAGGTGTCTTTAAGGGAGGAGAACATTGCGGAGTAACTGAAAGTTTTACAATAGACGGCCAGCTTCGTCAAGTTTTAGTCCACAAACCTACATCTGTCCAAGGCCTGTGGCCTGTCCGCCATCAAGGTGGAATCCTTATCGACAGAGGATCGAGCTTCGAAATACTGTACGACGACTCGATTCAGACATTGACGGATAAATTGTGGGACTGACTTTGAAACATTATGGTAAATAGTGTAGCTACTGTTGGCTTTGATTCCATGATTCCGAAAAGATTCAACTATAGTACGCTACACCATTTAACTCGGATGTTTGATTTCAACAATGCCACATGCTTCTGATATTGCTGCCTATCTCAAAAACCAAGATCCCATACTCGGTTGCCATATAAATAAGTCCTCGCCTGTAAAAGTGGTTCCCGACAGTGAGACTTCTCTATTTCAAGCACTTGTTAAATCCATAATAGGCCAACAATTGAGCGTCAAAGCTGCTGCCACAATTTTTGGGAGGGTAAGAGATGAATTCGGAATTTCTGGAATCATTACGCCCGAAAAGATGAAGAACTGTTCACCTGAAGGTTTGAGGGCTTGCGGTGTCTCTGGAACTAAGGGTCGGACCCTTATATCAACAGCAGAGAAGATCTCCAACGGAAACATCCCTCAAGAACATCAAATGCACACCTTGAGTGACGCTGACATCATGAATGCGTTGATGCAAGTTAAGGGTATCGGAAGGTGGACGGCAGAAATGATCTTGATTTTTAAACTCGGGAGACAAGATGTAATGCCAGTGGCCGATCTTGGTGTCCAGAAAGGATACGCTATAATTTTTAAACTCAAAGCTAGGCCTCTTCCAAAAGCCATACTGCAAAGAAGCCAACTATGGAAGCCTTATCGGAGTACTGCGACTCTGCATTGTTGGCAGGCGCTAGATACCCAAACTTGAGTTTGGTGAGCACATACTAGAATCATTTATGTCACGAATCAGAGGTGACAACCGACTTTGACTCGCCCCAAGGGGGCAAAGTGCCTTTATTAAGCTAGCTTACCTCTTGCTGGTAATCTTTTTCAGAAAACGTAATATAGACAGGAGAAAATCATTGCGCATTACAAACCGACTCCCACAGTGTGAACATCTCGATAATAATGAGAGGTATTCGGTCACCTTGGTTCGCTTCCACTCATGGGAACAAGAGATACACTTCATAAATACTCTCCAAGTCTGTACATGACTACAATAAATCTAATTTTCTTTGCAATGTTGATTTTCGGCCCCTTGCTGTATGTCTATTTCAAAAAAGAGACCTAGAGAAGCGACTTGAATCGACCTATCTCCTGCTTTTTAAATAAGATTCATTCAGCTTATCTATTTCTCTTTGACTCCTTCGCTTCTGCCAGAACACAATCAGTTTTTTCGATACCAAGGCCAATAAGATAAAACCGGATACATATACCAGACCATTCATGTATAAATCCAGATATCAGAGTGAGTTGAATTACACCATACAAGAGATTAGCATAAGGACTGGAATAAAGGTTGTCCAATCATTTCGCCTGTACCGACAAGTAGGAGTCTAAAATGACTGAAGTATCCACCGAACTCTCAGAGTTGCTCCCGGAAGCCTCCCTCAAGGTAGGCCAAGTTCGTATCCCCAACTGGTTGGCCAACCAATTCAGAGATCAATCCAGTCTGAGTCATGCTAAAGTTGAGACAACTCCTAAGCGTTTCCTGGAGGCGTTCCTGAGTGAACACCCAGACAAGATAGTTGAAATGGTATCCCTGGTAGGCCCTATACTGTCAGGATTAAGTCCGTCGGATTTAAAATCGGTTATTCCCACAGTCCTAGACTCTGAAGATGAAGTGTGGACTCACGCCCTAGTAGAAGCTCAGCATTGGTTCTCGAACCAGGTCGTTTGGGGATGGCGGGAAGATCCGCTTGAGCGACCTGAAGGCTATGAAATGGCTCGTGCAAACGGATTTTTTCAGAGTTGCCTTGAATTGACTAGACGTTTTCTGGTAAATGGGGGAAACCCACAAGTCACTGAGGACATCAAGGAATTCTTGAAAGATAGTGGCGAAGTCATTGTCGGTCCTGATAATAAATCAGAACTAAAAGCCAGATGGCCAGGATGGGAAATCTATCAACCCAGAAAACAACTGGAAACAATCCATTTGAAAAGAATCAAACGATCACAAAGGTCTGATGAAACGAGAGATGAATTTTTTGGTAGAATCTTGGCCAATGTGGCCGAAGAAACAATAATCCAGATGTGTATTCCAGACAAAGAAGATTATTTCCAAGGAACAACTTTTCAACCTGAGAAGCAAACAAGTCAGGACATCTTTGCAGAAGACCCAGAGAATCTACCGGAGTTGCTGTTACTAAAACTCATGCTTGGAGATCTTTCCTGCGAATCGCAAAGCGCTGGGATGCTTCGTAAAATCAGCTCCATTGGAAACTCACTGAGATTCCTTAGGAAAAAGACAAAAGTAGATAGATTTATGGAAGATTTTGTTGACCGAGCACGTGTGGCTAAGAACATTGTGAAGGAAGTCCCTTAACCTTTTTTGCTCAGTATGCGGCAGTGATCGAACGTGCAAAATGTCGGGGAGTCACTACGCATAGACCACCAGAGGAAATAGAAAAAGAATTGATAGAGAAGCCAAGAGGCTTTCTTGCGTGAGTTACTGTTCTTCTTCCTTAAATCCACTTTCTCGTTTTTTTCTTGTACCGAACGAATTCTTCACCAAACAACTTCTCCATTGCAATCTCTTCTGGAATGATCTGAAATTTTGCAATGAAAGCAATGAACATAAAAACTATAAGAGTACCCCCAACAAAATTAAATTGTATAGCCACAGACAACAAAATCAATGACAGTCCTAAATACATTGGATTTCTCGAATATTTAAAAACACCTGAGATAACTAATGAGGATGCCCTTTCAGGTTGTAGCGGATTAACGGTAGTTTTTTGTTTTTTAAAGGACAACATTGCTGCGATCAAAGTCATTGTTCCAAGCGACAAAAATAACGAACTGATTATAACAATCGAAGTGTGGTTGTATGTTGGAAACAAAGATCTAGAGAAATAGATGCCCAGCCCACAGATCAGAGTAACAATGGGTGGTGGGATTGTGTTATTCATTTTTTCTTCCTCATCTATCAAATAGGATTAGTTAGGGGAATACTACTGCTTAGCGGTTAATCGCCAACTGATAGAAATTAATAGCCATAGGAAGACCCCTATTCCTGCTAGGATGATGTATCGTTTCAAGTAGTTTCTCCTGATCTAATAAGCAAAATACTGTTTATATATTCTGGTGATGTGGCACTCACACAAGGGGGGACCCCACTGGGCGTTGCTTCCAGCTACACTGGTGAATGTCCACTTATCTAGGACCGCCCCCTTGCACTGCCAATAAGGGGGGATAATTTTCAGGTCAGTTGAAATTAGTTTTTACCCTATATTGAAGCTTATAGTGGCCACATTGTGGGCAC
>JAPKDG010000075.1 GCA_028822645.1 Longimicrobiales bacterium
GGGAGCAATTTAGTCTCTTCTAAAACTTCTGCCACTGGTCGAGTCCGACCTTGGTATTTAACATCACCCTCACCTATTAGTGCGAGTCCTATATGTGCCAGAGGAGCCAGGTCACCACTTGCCCCCACCGATCCAAATTGAGGCACAATCGGGTGAATCCCTTGGTTGAGAAAATCTATAAGAAGCTCGACAATTGCCTCCCTACAACCAGAATGACCACGAGCCAAAGAATTGGCTCTCAGGAGCATAATAATCCTCACCTCACTCTCATTCATTGGGTCGCCCACACCCGCAGAGTGGCTCCTAATAAGATTGTGCTGAAGATCTCCTCGATCTTTTTCGGGTATTAGGATTTCTGCCAATCTTCCAAAGCCTGTTGTAACGCCATAGACTCGCTCTCCTGACTTCAAAATATCCAGAATAAAATCCCTAGACTTTCTCATTCCAGGACGAGCGGATTCGTCCAAAATCACTTGGGATTCCATAGAAGCGACTTTTACACATGTCTCTAAACTGAGGTCCGCACCAGTTATCTTCACCATAAGAAACCCTTTAAATTATACTACCCAATGATCCTAGACTTAAACTCTTCTTCAGTCATGATCAGATCCTCTTCCCAATGAGTTTCCAGTTCAACGCCCAAACCGTCTGCTAGGCGATTAACATAATTGTAATATGCCGTTACTTGGCAAATGTCCAGAACAGCAGCATCCTCAAATCCCGCATCCTTTAAACATAAAACATCCGACTCCCCTACTTCTTTCGGACTGATTGTGAGTTTCACCGCATAGTCTAACATCGCACGATCTCGTTCAGATAAAATAGCTTGCTGGTAGTCCTTTGCGAGAGCTTTTGATAGTATTTCATCACCCAATAACTTACGAAGCCCCGCTCCGTGATGATTGATTCAATAAAAACAATCATTGCAAGCCGACACAACTATAGCAATCATCTCGCGTTGAACCAGACTAAGTGGCGAAGATCCCTTCATCAAGTGAGCGTACAGATCAAAATGATGATTCATCGATGGTGGATTTAGAGAATGAATTCGAAGAATGTTATCAATTCTATTCTTTGGCCCACCATATTTCCTGTATAACTCTTGTAAAGAGGTTTCAGCTTCTTCGTAAGGAACATACGGGATATATGCCATTTTTTGCTCCATGTGCTAAAATTATTGACGTTATATCTTTACTAGATTTTTTTCTTAACCTTGGGCGTAGATCAAATCTTTGCTATATAGTTAGAATTCACAGGTGAAATCACTCCTCTCAAGGATACAAAAGCGTCTTTCGTAAAATACCAACTCACCGGAAAACTCTAAATTTTAAAAAATGACTGATACTGAAAATAGCCGTCCTAATAAACGAGACTTTATTCGGGCAATCATTGCGAATGACGTCAACTCTGGCAAGCACCGAGGAAATGTAGTAACCAGATTCCCACCAGAGCCGAACGGATTCCTCCATATTGGCCATGCAAAATCAATATGCCTGAATTTCTCTGCAGCTGCTGAACATCAAGGTACCACTCATCTGCGACTAGACGATACCAATCCTGAAACTGAAGAGAAGGTTTATGCCGATTCCATTCAGAAAGATATCCAATGGCTCGGTTTTGACTGGGGAACCCACCTCTATCACGCTTCTGACTATTTTGGGAAACTTTATGAGTATGCAGAAGAATTGATCAGGAAATCTTTAGCTTACGTCGACAGCCTTGATGAAATAGAAATAAGAGAATATAGAGGGTCCGTAACCAAATCTGGTCGCGAAAGCCCTTTCCGTAACCGCTCTGTAGCAGAGAACATAAAATTATTCAGGCAAATGAAAACTGGGGATTTCTCCGACGGCCAACATGTCCTGAGAGCTAAGATTGATATGAGCTCACCTAATATGCTAATGAGAGACCCTATCTTGTACCGAATTCGGCATACCACTCATTATCGGACACAGAACAACTGGTGCCTCTACCCTCTCTAT
Source organism: Longimicrobiales bacterium (assembly GCA_028822645.1). Taxonomy (GTDB): domain Bacteria; phylum Gemmatimonadota; class Gemmatimonadetes; order Longimicrobiales; family Gaopeijiaceae. The sequence goes on from JAPKDG010000075.1 coordinate 1,983, forward strand.
GACTTCACTCACTGTCTGTCTGATTCAATCGAAGGAATTACACACTCCATCTGTACCCTTGAATTTGAAAACAACAGAGAAGTTTATGATTGGATTTTGGATAATCTAGACATACTTCGGCCACAGCCTCGACAATACGAATTCGCTCGACTTAACCTCGAATTCACAATCCTTAGCAAGAGGAAACTCCTCCAATTGGTTGAAGGAAAATTTGTAAGCGGATGGGATGATCCACGGATGCCAACGATTGCTGGTATCCGACGTAGAGGAGTCCCTGCCAAAGCTATTCGAGACTTCTGCCATATGATTGGAGTGGCTAAAACTGAGAATAGAGTAGACCTGGCAAGATTTGAGTATGCTATTAGAAACGAACTGAATTACACAGCTCCTCGAGTAATGTGTGTATTGAGACCTCTCAAGGTGGTAATCTTAAATTACGATAGTAATAGTACTATAGAGTTGGAGGCCCCCTATTATCCAGAAGACATAGGTACCGAAGGGGCGAGGCTTCTTCCTTTTACAAGAGAAATATTCATAGAGAAGACCGACTTTGAAGAGAATCCAGCAAAGGGATTTCGCAGACTCTCTCCAGGCGAAGAAGTGCGCCTCCGCTATGCATATATCATCAAATGTGAAGCTGTCGTTAAGGATCAAAACGGAGAACTTTTAGAAGTACACTGTACCTACGATCCCGACACTCAGAGTGGTGCCAATTCGTCAAATCGTAAAGTAAAAGGCACCATCCATTGGGTTTCCGCTACTGAGTCATTACCCGCTGAAATCAGGCTTTATGATAGACTGTTCAATGTGCCAAACCCCGAAGATATCGAGGAAAATGGACATTTTACTGATAATCTAAATCCACAATCCCTCATCATTTTAAAAAACAGTAGAATAGAGCAAAGTGTGGCATCAGATCACTCCACAGTAAATTACCAATTTGAACGCTCTGGCAACTTTATTTCAGACTCCGTAGACTCTCGCCCGGGAAATCTCGTTTTCAACCGTACGGTCACCCTAAAAGACAGCTGGGGGGAATCACAAGACATTCGAGGACAAAAAAGGGCAACAGCCCAAGGCAATAGACTTTCTGGGGTAAAACAGAAGCCTAGGGTAAAACATAGTATTAAACCGAAAACCACTTCTTTCAGTGAAACAGAATTGAACGGTGCTAAAACCTTGATAACACGATTCAACATCCCTGAAAATGAGGCCATGATCCTTTTTAGGAACCCTAGCCTGATGCGACTTTTTACAACTGCCTCCGAAGAAACTTCTGACTACACAGCTTTATCTAAGTGGTGTGTGAATGAAATTCCAAAAAATCTAATGGACAAAGCCTCACACCTTTCTGGGAAATCTGTAGCAAAGCTAGTACGACTAATCTCTTCAGGAGCTATGTCTGCTCACTCTGCCAGACGAATTCTCACAGCACTGACAACCACGGACAGAGACCTCGACCAGATACTATCAGAGGACACCTACGATCTGATAACTGACTCTCGGGCACTACAGGATATCGTATCAGAAATCATTGACAATCATCCCATTGAAGTCCAAAAATACTTCAATGGTAAAACTGAGATACTTAGTTACCTAGTAGGCCAAGTGATGAAGGCCACGAAAGGATCCGCAGAGCCAAGACAAACTAAACAGCTTATCGAAGTCTGCCTCCAAGAACTAAAATAAGATCCATATTTTTAGTTTATTTCTTCAAGAGAACTCTCGCCAGACCCATAAATATATTCCTCTAAGGTCCCATGGATACGCTTAATCGTTGAAGCAGAAGACGGCTTTGTAAAACGAGAAGTGATCATACAAGTCATAACATTTGTGCCCAAAGACCACATGGCGGCATGTACTCCGAATGGATGCGGAGAAATTACCAATGCCCAATACAACGTGCAGAATCCTACAGACATGCCTAGGAGAACACCCGCTTTCGTAAATGGTTTTCGAACTGGATAACAAACACCGAGAATTGCCGGGAGAAGTTGAAGTGCGCCAGAACCAGAAAGAGCTACCAGTGTGACCAAAACATTGAATGTTTTTACCGACAAAATATATCCGACTAACACTAACACCATCACAATGCCCCTGCCTGCCCATAAGTAGTGACTTGCCGTTCGTTTAGGAAAAAAATACCTCTGATAAATATCTCTAGTCAGCACTGTCATATTCGCATGTAGTATAGAGTCCAAGGTAGACATCGCTGCAGCTGTAGCTCCAGCTAATATGAGTCCAGTTAACCACGCTGGGGCAAATCGAAAAAGTAGCTCTGGAAATATCTGGTCAGGGTTACTTAGCCCTGGCAAAGCTACCGCGCCACCCAGACCGACCAGTGCCGTTGGAATGTAAAGCGTCAAGAGGAAAATAGGAGTCGTAGCTCCTAACCATTTGATAGTTTTGCCAGATGCTGCGGTGTAATACCTGATCATAATGTGAGGTTGTAAAATGATTCCAAAAGACAGTGCTATAGTCATTCCCATCCACATTCCTGGAGTAAAAAATCCTTCTGGTCCCGGCAGAGATAGCAAGTCTGGACGAGCTATCCTTACCTCTTTCCATAAATTCAAGGGTCCTCCAAAAAGTCGGTAAGATAGTACTAATCCTCCAACCCATACCGCCACATACATCCATATTCCCTGGATCACATCTGTCCAATAGACGGCTCTGAGTCCTCCGGCCATCAAATAGCCAGATGCCACAACGAGTAGAATAAACGTGCCAAATTCGAAGGAAATCCGATCTCCAGAGGCGACTGAGATGATATATCCTAAACCTTGGGCCTGAACCTGAATATAGAGAATAGTAAAGAATACAGAGACCAGTGCAACTACGATTCTGACCGCTTCACTTTCATAAAAATCAGCCAACATATCAGCTGGTGTCATATAGGAAAATTTTTTACCCAGAGCCCAGATTCTCACGCCAAGGGTGTATGTAATCGCACCGACTAAGACAGTCCAGGTTCCAGCTTGCCAGAAACCGATCCCATGTGTATAGAAGAAGCCACTTGATCCCAGGAAAGCAAAGGCTGAATGATAGGTTGCAACTACCGAGAGGTAAAGCACAACAAACCCTGCTTTTCGCCCATAAAGCAAGAAATCTTCCATATCCACTGCCAAGGCTCTATTTGCTACGAATCCTATGACGATTGTAAAAGCTATATATGCAAAGATTAGCCCAGTAGCGACAACCCAAGTTTCCAACGTTACACCTTTTTCCAAAGAGCCCAAATAAGGACCCCTATCTGGACAAAATACACTGTGGCCAAATAGCTATATAGAAAAGGGGTGCCAGAAATCCAAATATTCCGAAGATTTTCGTCAACCCAAAACACAATTGGTGGCTGTACCAACAACATAAGTATCAAAAAGATCAAAGTAGCTTTTTTCCCTGCTGAAGTCCTCGGAAAATAATGATTTCTGATACTCATAATTGAAAGACCCTTTCACTATTTAAATTTCGCATTGGTTCACACTATAGCGTGGCATCATACAATCCAATACCTAAACATATCGATTCAATCCTCTAGTCAACTGGCGGCGATGCATCCTAAGAACTAATCTTAGACATATATTCCGTCTTTGTCGAAAGAGGTGTAACATGCGATCACACAACTCATTCTTTTTAATACTCGCCACCCTTGCTTTGGCAGCATGTGCAAGTGGGAACAGTAACAATGGAACCACCCGTTCTAATCCTAATGAGATCGACAGCGCTGAGCTGGTAGGGGTATACTCCACAATGTCGGTTTACGATGCCATCGGAAGGCTGAGGCCAGCTTGGTTTAGGAGCAGAGCTGGAGAAGATGAACCTACCGCTCGTGTCGATAATCAGAATTACAATATGGGTTATCTCCGAAGCCTGCCAGCCGAAGATGTCTCAACCCTTAAGTTTGTAAATAGACGAGACGCTACATTTCGATTCGGTGGTCGATGGGGTGGTGGGGTCATCGAAGTCACGACACTCCGAAGATAAAACTCCCCACCTGAC
>JAPKDG010000026.1 GCA_028822645.1 Longimicrobiales bacterium
GATTGATCACTATTTTTCTCTGATTGAGCTGACCTACTTAATCCTCTCCAGGTAATATCTCACTACCTGATTTCAATATCAGGGTGCCATGATTCAATTCGAGGTACTTCGTGGGCCGAATAAACACCGAAATAAGATTATAGGCCTAGGCTTGACTTGAATAAAACCTGTTGCGTATCTTGCCCATTATGTTCCATTTCTACCCATAATTACCCACAAGGTACCACAGAGTGACGAGTTTTCTCGGAAGATATGAGTATCAGTTCGATGAAAGAGGTCGAGTTAGCTTACCTTCAGCGTTTCGAAGGGAGGCTAAAGAAGATCGTTTTGTCCTTATTCAATGGAAAAAACCTTCTTTGACTCTGTTTCCAAAGGATTCGTGGACTGCAGCTCAAGAGCGCCTACTCGCTTTCCGTCGCAATCAACCAGAATCATGGGAAGATGTACTTGGAATTGTTTCCAATGCTGCAGAAGTAATCCCTGATAAGCAGGGTCGTATTCTAATACCTGGATGGTTACAAAAGGCAGCGGGATTGGAAAACAGTGTTCTTATGATTGGCAATATCGATCGCATTGAACTATGGGATCCGGCAGGATTTTCTGAGGCAATGGAGAGTAAGCGCGGTGATTTTGAGAAATTTTCCAACCAAGTTTTTGGATAACCCATGGAAACCACTTTCCTTTCCAGTGGAAAATCTACTTCTGGAGAAATTTCGACTGGAGAGGATTTTCATAAACCAGTGCTTCTGTCCGAGACAATTGACTGGGTTAAATCGAAGGGGGAAGGATTTTATTTGGATGGGACTGTGGGTGGAGGTGGGCATTCCAAGCTACTTCTAGATACTTGTAAAGGTTGCAGAGTAATAGCAGTGGACCGAGATCCACAGGCCTTATCAATTGCTAAGACGACTCTGGAGTCTTACGGCGACAGAGTGATTTTTGTTCATGCTCGTTTTGATCAAGCTCTAGACCAGTTTTCGTTACAAGGTCCTCTTTCTGGAGCTTTCTTGGACCTGGGAGTCAGTTCTCGTCAGTTAGATGATGATGAGAGGGGCTTCACTTTTCGTAAAAATGTCAATTTAGACATGCGGATGGATTGTGCAAACTCTGACCATCCAACAGCGGCTCAAATTCTAAATGAAGCTCCAGAGGAGAAGCTGGAAAATATTTTCAGAGATTATGGCGAAGAACCGAGAGCTAGGAAACTTGCGCATGGAATTGTGTCCAGGAGGCAGAAGAATCCCTTTTTAACTAGCGATGACCTTGTAGCAATTCTCTATAAAACGTTCAAAAGAACCCCAAAAACTCAAGAAAAGGCAAGAATTTTTCAAGCACTAAGGATATGTATAAATGATGAATTGGGTTGCCTTAGTCGAGGTCTAAAAAGAATCCGGATGGACTTGGATAGTGGGGCATCTTTTGCGGTAATTACCTATCATTCGCTGGAAGACCGAATAGTCAAGCACTCCTTTCGGGAATGGAGTCAGTCATGCATTTGTCCTCCCAAGATTCCAATCTGTAGTTGTCGAGGTGAACCCTTGGGACACGTTCCCTTGGTTCGTGGTGTTAAACCTTCAGATGATGAGATCCAAGAAAATTCGAGAGCGCGGAGTGCTAGACTCCGTATTTGGAGGAAAGCATGAGAAGGCGAAGACAAAAACCGAACTGGTTAATGACTAGTTTCTTAGTGATCAGCTTCTTTGGATTAGCCATGTCAATGATTTTTACAAGTTCGAGACAAAGTAGAACTAGGGATTTGTTTCAGGCTAGTGCCCAAGTTGAGCGTGACGTGGCCTCTTCGTTGTCGGACAGAGATGAGCTTAATCGCAAGATCCAATACCTGGAAGGTCGTTCTAGAATTTCTCAGGTTGCCGGGGAAAATCTAGGGATGCACAAACCCGAAGCTTCTGAAATGGTAATTCTTTCAGGAGGCGTTCTACCGTGACCAGGCACAGACCCGCTTTCAAGCGGATGCTGATGTTGCGTCGCAGAATTGTTTTGGCCATCTGGATAGTAAGTAGCGCTCTAGTTGTGGGGCGTTCAGCTCAAATTCAGATTATCGAGGGCCCTAATCTGAAAAAAATAGCGGTAGATCAGCAGCAGCATCCACAATCGATACCTGGTGCTAGAGGGGCGATTCTAGATCGTAATGGTATCGCTTTGGGGGTGAGCCATGAGCGAGTCAGAGTTAGCGTTGCTCCTCGTGAAATCATAAATGTGCCAAGTGTTACTAAGCTTTTGGCACAGACATTGGATCTGGATGTAGATGTGGTAGCGAGTTACACGAATTCGACTCGAGTTTGGAAGGTTTTTCCAGAATCCTTTCCGCCGTCTATTCGTGATGACCTGTTATACGTTTCGGGCGTTTACCTGGAGCAGGAATATCCTAGGGTTAATCCTCATGGTGACTTGGCAACAAGTGTTTTAGGTACAATTCGGGATGGCAAAGGCCGGGGTGGCATAGAACAATTTTGGGACACAATCCTGACTGGAAAGGAGGGCCGGGCCTTAGTGTCTCGGGACGGAAATATGAGACCGATCCCCGGTCAGAAAGTTATTTTGGACCATCCAGGGAAAGGAGGACAGGTCCAACTGACACTAGATATAGATATGCAACAGATCGGTCGTAATAATTTGGCCGCTGCTATTCAAGCCACGGAAGCCGAGGGTGGCGACTTGGTCATCATCGATCCACAAAATGGTGATGTATTGGCAATGGTATCCATACATAATGGGTCTGCTAACAGTTTGTCCGCCATTACTACTCCGTATGAACCAGGATCTACTCTGAAGCCTTTTACTGTGGCTGGCCTAGTACATAATGGGCTTGCATCATTGGCCGACACTGTTGATACAGGCATCGGTTCTTGGGAGATAAATAAACGTACCATTCATGACGTACATCCTGAAGGTGGAGTAATGAGTCTCTCTCATGCTCTGCAGATATCCTCCAATGTCGGTATTGCCAAGGCCGCTCAGGTCTTGACGGATACCATTCAATATGAAAACCTGCGTGACTTTGGCTTTGGAGTAGCTACTGGAATTCGCCTTCCTGGAGAAGGAAGAGGAATGCTAAGGCATCCTAAAGAATGGGGCATACAGTCGGCTGTTTCATTAGCGATAGGATACGAAATTTCGGTAACCCCTTTGCAAATGGCGATGGCTTATGGAGCATTAGCCAACGGTGGTAAATTGTATAAACCTCGTATTGTGAAAGAGGTAAGAGATGCCCAAGGGAAAATAGAGAAAGTTCCTAGTCGTGTCGTAAGGAGGGTTGTTTCACCGACTGTAACGAAAGAAATCTCGGAAGTTTTGGTCGGAGTAATAGAAGATGGAACTGGGAGACGCGCTGGACTCAGCACTTTTGCAGTGGCAGGGAAGAGTGGAACAACCAGAGCTTGGTCAAACGGCAGTTATGAGGAAGGAGCGTATTTTTCTTCATTCGTAGGTTTTTTCCCAGCCGAAGATCCACAAGTAGTGATTTTAGTCAAGCTTGATCGACCAGAAGGAGCTTATTACGGTGGTGCGACTGCTGCTCCTGTAATTCGTGCAACCATGACTGATATTTTGGCCTCTCCGAGGCAGCTTCTAGATTGGACTTCTCTAGGGGATCTGCAGATTCCTCCGGAAAATCCACTTCCCAAATCGGCGATGATGCTAGCATCTAATCTCAGTGTAGGTGTGACGACAAGTGATATTATTTCAGAATCTCATGTTGAGGTTAACAGTGATGTTACTACAGCCGTGGTAATGCCAGATGTGCGCGGACTGACATCCAGGTCCGCTGTCAGAATGATTCACGAGCTAGGATTGAGAGTCCAGTGGTCAGGGACTGGGAAGATTCTAGAGACAAACCCTAGTGCAGGATTAGTGGTCTCTAAAGGAGATACAGTGAGTTTGGTGTCTAGAAGGAGTGATGGAGATGGCTGAGACACCGATTTCATTAATGTCTCTCAAGGAAATGCTGGAATCGGCCAAGCTATTGGATCAAATATATGGAAAAATTGAAGGAGTAATAATTTCAGGGATTAGTCAAGATTCAAGAACACTGAAGGAAGGAGATTTATTTCTCGCCTGGAAAGGATCAGACTACGATGCACATGATTTTCTGAATTTGGCAGTTAGTTCAGGAGCTACCGCTGTTCTAGTGGAGAAATTTGTTCCGGATTTGGAAATACCTCAATTGCAGGTCTCAAACGGTCGTTTAGCAGGAGCTCTGGCAGCGGATCTGTTTTTTGGATCTACTTGGAAGGATTTGTTCGTCGGAGCTGTGACCGGTACTAATGGCAAAACAACTACAGCACTGCTCTCGCGTCATATCCTCCAGGGAAAAAATCCGGCAGCAGCCTTGGGCACTGTAGGATTGGTAAAAAGTGATGGCTTGGTTCAAGAAGGATTGGACTCTCTAACGACTCCTGGTCCCGTTGCAATTTCTCGCTTACTAGGGGAACTCCTGGAGGATGGTACGAGATCTGTTGTTATGGAGGCATCTTCTCATGCTTTGGCACAGTACAGGTTGGCGGGGGTACGGTTTGACAGCGTGATTTTTACGAATCTTAGTGGAGACCATCTCGATTACCATACAGATATGGATGGTTATTTCGAAGCCAAAGCTAACCTCTTGAACCTACTCAAAGATGATGGGGTCGCCATCATTAATGCTGATGACCCTACTTGGCAAAGATTAGATACAAAAGAGATTTCCACTTTCAGCTACGGACTTGTCCAGCCAGCGGATCTTACTGGCCACATCGTGGAAATGGATCTCGATAAGACTGTCCTAGAAATAAACATGGGGATAGAGACCGAGTGTATCACTTTGCCACTCAGTGGCAGGTTTAATGTTGATAATTGTCTTGCGGCAGTGTCGTTAGCTACGGTTGCAGGGATGAGATTAGGGGAAATATCCGATCGTCTGAGCACTGCTCCTCAAATTCCAGGACGCTTCGAAGTTGTGGTGCGAGAACCCTTCTTGGTAATCATCGATTTCGCTCACACCAGCGCAGCTCTGGAAAACATCATAGATGCTGTGGGAGCGCTCACGGCTGGCCGTCTGATTGTTGTTTTTGGAGCTGGAGGTGACAGGGATGGTTCGAAGAGGCCGAAAATGGGAAAAGTGGTATCTCGAGGTGCGGATCTAGCCATAGTGACCTCAGACAATCCACGTTCGGAGAACCCCGACTCTATTATTGATGACATTATGAGCGGAATGCCAAAGGGAAATGTTTGGAGAATAAGTGATCGCAGATCTGCAATCGAACAAGCTCTTTCTGAAGCCCAACCAGGAGATTGTGTCCTCTTGGCAGGAAAAGGCCACGAACGTTTTCAGATTGTGGGTCAGCATAAGCAACGGTTGGATGAACGTGCAATAATTTTGGAAAATTTGCGAATGTCGGGGGGTGTTAGTTGACAGAGTTTCAATCGTGGAATGAAACACACGTAAGTGAGGCCTTGAACCTGACACTTGAGAATGCAACAGGGGTCACATTTTCAGGGATTTCTACGGATAGTCGTTCTGTTAGTCCAGGTGAATTATTCGTTGCATTGATGGGCGAGGATTTTGATGGTCATGATTTTATTGCAAGTGCTGCAGAAAAAGGAGCTAAGGGTGTAGTTGTATCACGCCTAGTGAATATCAAAGAGGGAAAAATTCCTGTTTATCATGTGGAGGATACTCTTGAAGCTCTAGGGAATTTAGCAAGATACCGAAGGAAGAAGATGGATATTACTGTTGTCGCCATCACTGGCTCAAGTGGCAAAACTGGAACTAAAAATTTAACGCAAGCTGCCATAGAGGGCTGTTATCAATCTCACTGTACTTCCGGAAATCAGAACAACAGAATAGGGGTTCCCTTAACATTACTTTCGGCACCTTTAGACACTGAAATCGTAGTATTGGAGATGGGTACTAGTGAACCAGGTGAAATCGAGCTGTTAACAGAAATGTCTGAGCCTCAGATTGGAGTTGTAACAACGGTCTCAGAATCTCACACACAGAAACTGAAATCTTTCGATGGGGTAATGAAAGAGAAATTGGAACTTTTTCGAGGCCTATCAACCAACGGGATTGCTCTGGTAGGTGGTGACCCTCAAGTCCTTTCGAACAAGGCTAGAGAAGTTATAAAGGACACATTAGTAATTGGAATTGGCTCACATACAGATGTGAATTATCGGCCTGGTCAGATTGAGATGAAAGAGGACGGTTGCTGCGTATTTCCTTGGCATGGAGAGGAGGTTGTATTACAGGTTCCGGGGATGCATTCTGTGCAAAACGCTCTGATGGCTCTGGCTATTTCAGACCTTCTTGACGTTCCAGCGAGCATGGCTACAAAAGGCGTCAGTCGTGTGAAAGCGGCTAAGATGCGTAACGAAATGATGCAAGTGGGTGGTATCACTTTGATCTTGGATTGTTACAATGCCAACCCCCAAAGCGTTAAATCTGCTTTAGATCTCTTAGCTGCCACAAACCCTGAGCGGCCTAAGATCGCTTTTTTAGGGAGCATGCTTGAGTTAGGTGAAAACAGTAAGGAATTGCACAGAAACCTACTTTGTCAGGCTGTATCTCTTGATTTAGATCTTATTGTAGCGACTGGTTTATTCGCCCTTGAATCATCGATAGAGAATATTGACAAAAGGACGAACAGTACTCGGCTAGTCAGCACATCAGATCCTCAAGAAGCTTACAGGAATATTCGAGGTCAAATAAGGGGAGATGAAGTTCTGCTCTTGAAAGGATCACGGGGGGTTAATCTAGAAACACTCATACCTTTTTTCGAGGCAGATTTCGGAACAAAAGGAACTGTTACAGATGGGATGAAGAGCTGATGTTCTATCATTATCTACCTGATCTAGCTGATCTCCATATCGTATTTAATTTATTTAGATTTATAACTTTTCGAGCTGCTGGTGCCTTGGTCACCTCATTGTTGATAGCGTTTGCCTTAGGACCGAGTACGATTAGGATGCTCAAGCACTTCGGGGTTGGGCAAGTAGTAAGGGCTGATGGTCCTGGTACTCATCTTGCGAAACAAGGTACTCCAACCATGGGTGGGATACTGATCGTTTTGCCAGCAACATTGTCCACTTTGCTTTGGGCAGAATTGGCCAATTGGTACATAGTCATAGCTCTTGTAGCTTTTCTAGCAATGTCTGCCATAGGATTTATGGATGACTACTTGAAAGTCGTGCGGTTGCAGACGGCCGGGCTGATTGCCCGTTATAAAATGCTAGGCCAATGGGTGTTCGGGATTTGTCTCGGCTTGTTTCTCCTCATGCATCCTATCTCTCCACTGGAACCTAACAGGACCATGTTGCCGTTTTTCTCAGATTTTTCTTTGCTCATCAATCCGTTCGTTTATGTGATTTTTGTCAGTTTTGTCATCTCAGGAAGTTCTAACGCAGTCAATCTTACGGACGGCTTAGATGGATTAGCGACAGGCCTTGTTGCTGTTGCATCGGCAACCTTTGGGATTTTGGCTTATCTGATAGGTCGAGTAGACAGTTCATCTTATCTCGGTCTGTTCTACTTGCCCGGAGCGGCAGAGCTTGGAGTCCTTGCCCTTGCCCTTACAGGAAGTTGTTTGGGTTTTCTATGGTTTAATTCCTATCCTGCTGAAGTGTTTATGGGAGATACTGGAGCACTGGGCTTGGGTGGAGTAATTGGAGCGATAGCCATCCTACTGAAAGCTGAATTTTTCTTGGCAATCGTAGGTGGCGTATTCATTGCGGAAGTGCTTTCTGTGGTTCTTCAGGTGGGTTTTTTCAGGTACACTCGCTCAAGAGATGGGGTCGGAAGAAAAATCTTTCAGATGGCTCCCATACACCATCATTTCGAAGAAATAGGATGGCCTGAAAGTAAAGTGGTAGTGCGTTTTTGGGTTTTAGGAATTATGTGCGCGATGGTCGCACTAAGTGCATTGAAGATTCGTTGAGATATGAATATGTCTCGACCTTTGAAAGGACAAAGTGTCGCTGTTATCGGCCTCGGATCTTCAGGGGTAGCAGCAGCAAAGTTGGCTCTCGAAAAAGGAGGAAATGTTTATGTATCAGAAGTACGGGAGGACAAGGAGGCTTGCGCTAGTGCCAGTCAGTTACGAGAGATCGGAATCGAAGTGGAACTCGGCCCGCATGTCCAGCGAAAAATTGCAGAAGCTGGAACTATTGTCGTCAGTCCAGGGATTCCGCCTAGCGCCAAAGTTCTCAAAGAGCTCGCTGACAATGGCTTATCGACGATTTCAGAACCAGAATTTGCATTTAGATTCTTTAATGGTCCATTGATAGCAGTTACTGGGACTAACGGTAAGACTACCACTGCTATGCTGATAGCTCAATTTCTCAAGGCAGACGGGCAAGATATTGCAGTCGGTGGTAACATAGGGGGAGGATTGGCTCCTCCAGCTTCGGAATTAGCTATAAGTGGAAATTCACCATCTTGGTATGTGCTGGAGCTGAGCTCTTTTCAGCTTTCAGGAATAGTAGATTTAAAGCCAGCCATTGGAGTTTTCACCAATTTGGCTCCAGATCATCTTGATAGGTATGATTCTGTGGATTCCTACTATCGTGATAAATCCAGAATTTTCGATAATGCTGATGAGAAAAGCCGTTGGGTTTTGAATGGTGATGATTCTGAGTTGGAGAGCCTTGTACAAGGCATACCTGGAGAACGTTTTTATTTTTCTGAAGAGTATGCTGATCGTGCTGGATCTTATCTGGAATCCGGTGTGCTCACTGTGGAATTAACAGGATCAAAATATAGGATTGCGGGCCTACAAGACGTAACACTTGTTGGTAGGCACAATATTCAAAATGTATTGGCTGCTGCGTTAACTGCTAAGCTAGCTGGAACGAAACAAAGTTCTATCTCAGCCGGACTCAAAGAATTTTCTGGATTACCTCACCGTACTGAAAAAATTGCAGAAAACAATAAGATTACATGGGTTAACGATTCAAAAGCCACTAACGTAACGGCTACTATAAATGGAATTACAAGCTTCGACTCTAATCTATTGGTACTCTTGGGTGGACAGGACAAGGGAGAAGATTTCTGTCGATTAGTCAAACCACTTAAGGAGAACGATTCAAAAGTTCTTGCGTATGGTGAATCTGGGATTCGGTTATACGAACAACTAAAAGACGAAGTACGAGTCCGTTTGGTCAAGGGTAGTTTTGAGGATTTGATAAGGTCAGCAATTGATTGGGTGGAATCTGGAGACACAGTTCTTCTGTCCCCGGCATGTCCAAGTTTTGACATGTTTAAGGATTATGAACACAGAGGGGAACGATTCCGTCACTTAGTAACCAAATTCCTGGAAAGTTCTGATGGTTGATGCGATGGATAGGACCTCCAGGAAGCGATCATTTTTTTCAAGTGAAAATTGGAACAAAGGTTGGGAAGTGACCGCTCTCTATTCCGTCACTGCTGTACTTATAGTTTTCGGTTTAATTACGCTTTATTCGGCTAGTTCTTATGATGCCCAGACCCATCAATTGCCAGGCACTTACTACTTCTCTCGTCAACTAATAGGTGTGGCTCTCGGAATGGTTGCGCTGATGATTTGTTCTCGTGTGAATTATCACATATGGAGAAAATTGGCCTGGCCAATACTCGCTGTGACTTGGGTGCTACTGATTGTATTAGTCCTACCAGGTGAAAATACTTTCGCTCCACGGATCAATGGGGCCAACCGTTGGATTCGTGTAGCTGGTTTCACTTTACAGCCCTCTGAATTAGCAAAAATAGCGATCATTATTTGGACTGCTTCTTTGGCTGTTCGGAAACAAAATCAATTTAAGAGTCTAAAGACAGGATTCTTACCCTTTGTGGTTGTTTGGTCAGCGATGATGCTTCCTATAGCCTTGGAACCAGACTTGATGACTGCATTGTTGGTTGGATTTCTAGGTTGTTTGGTTCTATTTATGGCTGGAGGTCGAGTTGGCCATTTCATCTTTGCAATTGTGGCAGGTTTACCAATCCTATGGTCTGAGTTGAATAGTGGTTACAGGGGCCAGAGATTGAAGGCGTTTTTCGATCCTTCGCTCGATATCGCGGGTGTAAATTATCAAGTTAAGCAGTCGCTTTTGGCCATCGGATCTGGTGGTGTTGGTGGTGTAGGGTTTGAAAAGGGGCGACAGAACCAGGGATTTCTTCCCGAAGCTCACAATGACTTTATTTTTGCTATGATAGGAGAAGCATTTGGGTTATTGGGGATTATCTTCACCGTAGCCTTGTATCTGGGGATCATCGGACTTGGATTTCATATCGCGGCTAAGGCCTCGGATCTAATGGGACAACTTCTTGCTACTGGGATTTCGAGCTTGATTGCTTCGCAGGCCATCATACATATGCTAGTTGGCTTGGGCTGGTTTCCGAATACGGGTTTGGCTCTCCCTTTCATTTCGTATGGTCGTTCTAATTTGCTGGTGAGTATGGCCTGTATCGGAATTTTAGTAAGTATAGCCAGGCCTCCTCGGAGAATCCGCCGTGGGCGTAGGAGGGCTCGTGCATGACTCTTCGACTGTTGTGTTCGCCGGAGGAGGGACTGGGGGTCACTTCTACCCAGCACTGGCTTTGGCAAATGAGTTGGTTAGTCAACGTCCTGAGGTTCGTCCAGTGTTCATAGGAGCGAGCAGAGGGATCGAGTCCAGGATTCTCCCTGGAAAGGGAATAGAATATAACCTGTTACCTGTTCGTGGTTGGAAGAGGGGTCAATTCTTGACTAATATAGGAGTACCTTGGGCGCTCTTGAAATCTTTTATTTCTGCAATAAAGCTTCACAAAAAATACAATTCTAAACTTGTAATTGTGACTGGAGGTTATTCAAGCGCACCAGCTGGGTTAGCAGCAATTCTTATGGGCATACCTTTAATCCTGCAGGAACAGAACGCTCACCCTGGTGTGACGACTCGGGTTCTTTCGTTGTGGGCAAGGCAAATCCATGTTGCTTTTTCTGAGGCAGTTTTACACTTACCCAGAAAAGTTAGGAATTTAGCTTTGATTTCAGGTTGTCCGATTGAATCTCCTAGAAAAATATCTCTCAATCGCAACGAAATATGTGAAAAATTAGGCTTAGATCAAAAATACAAAGTATTGCTGGTGACTGGAGGAAGCCAAGGCTCTGTTGCTTTGAATGATTTGGTGCTGGGTATCTTGCAGAATCAGCGCGAGAGCAGACAAGGTTTCTTTTCTCAATGGCAGATTCTCTGGATAGCTGGACCAGGTAACTATGAATTGGTCAGTCGAGAAATAAATCGGATAGAAGGCTGTAGTAGAGTCAAAGTTCTCCCCTACTTAGAGAGTATGCCTTGGGCTCTTAACCTTGCTGACTTGGCTATCAGTCGAGCAGGTGCGATGACGACCTCTGAGTTGATGGCTTGGGGAGTACCAGCGATACTGGTCCCATTACCTACAGCAGCTGCTAATCATCAGGAATTGAACGCTCTGGCCATTCAAAAACTTGGGGCAGCGACTTACATGTCCCAGCTAGGTTTAACCTCTGATAAGCTTTGGATGGAAATTGGCAGGTTAACTGAAAACGAAGAGATATTGAGTAGGATGGCTGACAAAGCTCGGAGAAATAGTAAACCAGAAGCAACTTTTGAGGTGGTATCTAGTATGTTGAAATTTCTCCCGGAGTCCAAAGGAAGGATGGCTTAGTGGAGAATAGTCCTACAATGAATCCAGAGCGGTTCCAGCCAATTTCATTGTTGGCCAATGGAGTTGGCCACATCCATTTTATGGGAATTGAAGGGGCCGGAATGTTTGCTCTTGCTGAGTTGTTTCGGCAACGCGGATACGTGGTGTCAGGGTGTGATCTCGAACCAAGTACAAATAGCGACCAGTTAAAACGGAAGAGTGTGGAAGTTTACGATGATCATGATGAGTCCCATCTTTCTGGGGTACATTCTTTGGTGGTGAGTTCTGCGATCCCATGGACTTCGGGGGAAATTCAAGAAGCTATCCGTCTAGAAATTCCAGTATTGAAGAGGGCAGAAGCTTTGGGTCAATGTGTTAATCATGGAAAAGTTCTGGCAGTTTCTGGGACGCACGGGAAAACCACGACAACCGCAATGACTACAGAAATTCTTGACATAGCAGGTTTAAATCCGACTGGGATTGCTGGAGGATACGTTTTTTCTTGGAATGGAAATATACGACATGGGGGTGATCTGTATGTGGTGGAAGCCGATGAATATGATAGATCTTTCCTGGAGCTAGAGCCGGACATTGCAGTAGTTACGAACATTGAAGCAGACCACTTAGATTGTTATCAGGATTTTGACGAAATAATCTCTGCATTCCAAAAATTTCTCGGTTCTTTGGCCCTCGATGGTACAGCTGTGGTTTGCGGTGACGACAGAGTCGCCGGTCGAGTTTTGAATGAGTTAGGAGGTCAAACAATAAGCTACGGATTGAAACCAGGATCACAATTAAGAGCAACAGAAATCCATCAGCATGAAGATGGTGTAAGCTTTACTCTAATGGAACAGGGGATTAACTGCGGATCTTTTAAGATAAAATCTCTCGGATTACATAATTTACAAAATTCTTTGGCAGCAGTTGCTTCTTCACGGTGTTTAGGCGTTTCGTGGGACGCAATCCGTGAAGGTTTAAATTCTTTTGGGGGAGTGAAAAGAAGATTTGAGATCATTGGTATTCATAGAGATATTTTGATAGTTGATGACTATGCCCACCATCCTTCTGAAGTCACAGCTACACTTACTGCTGCTAAGGCAGCCTATCCTAGCCGCAGAATCGTAGCTCTTTTTCAGCCGCACCTGTTTACTCGGACAAGAGATTTTGCTAAGGAATTTGGGAGCAGCCTTTTGATAGCAGATGAAATTTGGGTCACAGATGTCTTCGCCTCTCGTGAAAATCCGATAGAAGGAGTAACCGGAGAGTTGATAGCAAGTTCTATCGAGCAAGTTGGAAGAACAATTAATTATCATGCTGACATGGACACACTCAGTGAGACCTTGATCCCATTTTTGGCACCTGGCGATCTCATCATAACGCTAGGAGCTGGTTCTATCCGACAAGTATCAGAGGAAATAAAGGTCTTACTCTTAAATGGTGATCTTAATGAGTAAATACCTTAAAATTTTACCCATCTTCTGTGCCCTTGGAATAATAGCGTTCAGCGCTCAAAAGGGTCCAGAGTATTGGAGAAGATGGGAATTCTTGAGAGTAAGAGAATTCCTGGTTGTGGGAAACCAATATCTGGCGAATGAAGTCATTCGGGAAATCGCTTCGTTTCCTGTAAACACCAGTGTCCTTGATGATTTGGCTCGGACAAAGCTTTTATTGGAAGAGCATGAAATGATTCTTGAGGCCAGTGTTAAGAAAAAATGGTGGTCTCGTAAAGTTGTTTTAACCATAGAAGAAAAAATTCCCCTTGCTTTATTGGCGAATGCACTGCTAGTGCCTGTCGATAGGGATGGGAATACTCTGCCCTTAGATCCAGGCCAACATCTATTAGATCTGCCTCTCCTGAGGATGGAAGGAGATTTGGAGGGAAGATCAGAAGAGATCAGGACCATAGCGCTGGAATTGGAACGATTGATTGCCACCAATTCATTCTTTGCGAATGAATTATCTGAAATATCGATTGATGGAGAAGGGAATGCTGAAGCTATTTTAAATGGAGATGTTGTGGTCCGTTTTAGGCCGCCTTTGGCGAACCAAACGTTGAGGGCAGGTTTGACTGCTTTAGAGGACGCGAAAAAACGTCGACTTTCAGGTGTGGGCATAATGATAGATCTGAGATTTGATGGTCAAGTTGTGGCTTCTTATGGGGCGGAAGGTAGACAGTGAAATCCATCCTCATAGCCGGTGTAGACTTGGGAACGACTAAGACTTGTGCAGTGATTGCTGAGGTCCCTCAAGACCCAATCCTCAGAAGAAAACTCAATATTTTGGGGGTTGGACAAGCTAGGACTGTCGGCATGCATGAAGTGATAACTCATATAGATGAGACTACTGAGTCCATAAGAGCAGCCTTGGCCGAGGCAGAACTAATGGCTGGTGCAGAAGTGGAGAGGGTCTACGTTGGCATTAGGGGTGATCACATCAAAGCCATGATGTCACCAGGCATAGTGGCGGTTGAAGACGATGAAATTTCAAGGCATGACATAGAACGAGTTCATGAAGTGGCAAGAGCCGTGGCATTCCCTCCTGATCGCGAGTTGATCCACGCGATTCCACAGGAGTATTTAGTGGATGGACAGAGAGGGATCAAGGACCCGTTAGGGATGATGGGTACAAGACTGGAAGCAGAATTATACCTAGTGACTGGATCAGCTCTGGCCGCAGAAAACATCAGGAGATCTGTTCATAGGGCTGGATACCATGTGGAAGATTTAATTTTGGAACCGCTGGCAGCTGCAAGATCTGTTTTGACAGTGGATGAAAAAGAAGTTGGAGTTGCAGTAGTCGAGATAGGCGATGCGACTACTAATATAGCGGCTTATTTCGATGGTGAAATCAGGCATCTCGCTGTCCTTCCTCTTGGAGGAGTTGCGGTCACTAATGATCTAGTTCAAGGCTTATCCATTCCATTCGCAGACGCGAAGAAAACTAAAGAGTTACTGGGGGTGGCATGCTCACAGTTAGTTGACCCGAAAGAGATGGTCGACTTGCCCGGACTCGTTGGGGGGCAGACTCGGCAAGTAGCAAGAGAATTGATAGCTCACGTGATAGAGGCTCGGATGGATGAGCTTTTGGTTATGGCTCATGCCGAACTAGAAAAAGAAGGACTCTTGTCAAAATTGCATGCTGGGATTGTTCTTACCGGAGGTGCGTCTGCGCTTCAGGGAATTAACAATTTGGCACAACAGGTTTTTGCTGCTCCAGTGCGGAATGGTTCCCCTGGAGAAGAGTTAGCAGGAATAGCTGACTCCGTAGCAAGACCAAGATTTTCAACCGCTGTAGGATTGGTTCTACATGGGTTTGATCGATATAAGGAGACAGGCCTTGGCGCTTCAAACAGTTCTTCTGGTTTGATCGGTAAAACAAGGAAGTGGTTAAGGGAATTTTTCTAATAGTAAGCTTAATATTTCACCTTCTCTTGGGAGTGTTGATTGATGAAAAAGTTCGAATTTGAAGATACAGACCTTCAGAGTGCCCGCATGAAGGTTATTGGTGTGGGTGGTGCTGGAGGTAACGCTGTAAATAGGATGATCGATGAAGATTTAGAAGGTGTAGAATTCATCGCAGCTAATACGGATGCCCAAGCTCTTAGGAGCTCCAAAGCTCCGGTTACTATTCAACTGGGGAAAAATTTGACTCGAGGATTAGGAGCTGGTGCTCGACCTGAAATTGGACGGCAGGCTATTGCTGAAAGCGATGAAGAAATTCGTCGAGTGCTAGAAGGAGCAGACCTGGTGTTTGTAGCTGCTGGTATGGGCGGCGGCACGGGCACGGGGGCGGCTCCGATCGTGGGAGAGATCGCTCGTGAAATGGGAGCTTTAACTGTAGGTGTAGTATCTAAGCCGTTTTCGTTTGAAGGCAAAACAAGAGGCCGGCAAGCAGAACAGGGAATAGCCGAATTGCGTAGAAGCGTAGACACTATGATCGTCGTGCCCAATAATCGTCTCATGTCAGTGGTCCCTCAGGGAACGTCGTTCGGAGATGCTTTGAAAAAAGCGGATGAAGTCCTACTGAACGCGACAAGAGGTATTAGTGACCTGATAAGAAATCCAGGGGAAGTAAACGTGGATTTTGCGGATGTTCGCACAATAATGGCATGTCGTGGTCCCGCATTGATGGGTTCTGGATATGGGGAAGGAGAAGACAGAGCTCAGGAAGCCGCTCAAGAGGCTATTTCTTCTCCTCTTTTAGATGAGGTCTCCATAAAAGGTGCCAGAGGTGTGCTGATTAATATTACAGGAGGTATGGATTTAGCTATTGATGAAGTCCATAAGATATCGACTATCATACACGATGAAGTTGGAGATGATACAGAGATTATTTTTGGGATGGTCCATGATAAAAAACTCAAAGGCCAGGTTAGAGTTACCGTCATAGCAACCGGTTTCGACGATGTGATTCAGGCTGAACCAGCCGAATTTATTCGCTCAGTAGAAATTCCAGATATTGCAGTCAATCAGAGCAGGCCTCAGGTTCAACGACGGGTTAGGGTGCTGGCTACTGGCGGAGAAAATACAGAGGGCTTAGAGCATCAGGGAAGTATGCCTACAGTAGTCCCATTGACCCCTCTTAACGAGAGCATTATTACACATCAAGAAATCGGCGAACTCGATGTGCCGACTTTTATTCGGCGGCAAATGGACTGATTGCTGGTTCGTTGGTTGAATTGAAATGATAGTTTGTGTGGCGATAGAAAGAGTTTTTGTTAACTAACGGTTTGGTTTCGGAGGAAATGCAGTGTCTCAAGACCTAGGGATTTTGCCTGAGAAGGTTATTTCATTGCTCCGTGGTGTCGGACTAATTTTGTTATTGGTTCTGGTCCTCTCGGGTCGGGGAAAGAGGCTTCCCACAGTTCAGATTGATCACTCAATCTCCGCACAGCTTCCCGAAGATGAGTTTGTCTATGAATTAAAAACGAATCAGACTTTAGGAGATCTTTTTAATAAGTTTTTGAACCCTAATGATCAAGATGCGTTACTATCTCAACTGCGTGCACATATCGATCCAAGACGGGTGCGTGAAGGGACTACAGTTACGGTGCGAACCGTGCGGGGAGATGTTAAAGGTCCTAAATCAGTCGAAGTCACGTTAAATGCTGATCAGACTGTGCGATTAGTCTCGCTGAGTGAGTCCTGGAGCTCTCAATTAATTAGCACACCTACCACAGTAGACACGATATGGGCTTCGGGTGAGATTAAATCATCTCTGTGGAACGCCCTGCTGGAGAATAGTCATCTCTCTGAAGTCAATCCAACGGATCGCGAGAAATTGGTTCTCGAACTCAATGACGTTTTTAAGTGGCAAGTGGATTTTGTTCGTCAGATTCAATCAGGGGATTCATATCGTTTCGCCTTTGAGAGAGAAGTACGGACCGGTGGTACTATGCGAACAGGTCATATTCTTGCTGCCGAGCTTGTTAATCGTGATAGAAGTTACACTGCTCTCTGGTTTGACCCTAATGAAGATGGGGCCGGAACTTATTACGATCTCGATGGGAAATCTGTCAAAGGTGCTTTCTTGCTTAGTCCTATTGAACTGCGACATCGGATCTCGAGTCGTTTCACTAGCGGTCGCTTCCACCCAATCCTCAAAAGATGGCGTGCTCACAGGGGAGTAGATTATGCTGCGCCAACCGGGACACCTGTCCAATCTACGGGGAATGGAGTCGTAGTTCACAGAGCTAGAGGGTCCACTTATGGCAATAGGATCGACATTCAACATCCAAATGGATGGACTACCAGGTATGCTCATATGAATAGTTTTTTTGCAGGAATCGCAGTGGGCAGTAGAATTAAACAGGGGGATGTCATTGGGTATGTTGGGATGACTGGCTTGGCCACGGGTCCACATTTGCATTATGAGATGCTTCTTCACGGTAGCCATGAAGATCCATTGGGCATTGATCTTCCATCTGGAGATCCAATTCCGGAGGATCAATGGAAAATGTGGCAATTACAAAGTAGCAGGAGGGTGGCTTTTTTGGACAAACTGGTTTCTGGCCCAATGAGCCCGGAGCAATCTGAAATTATTAAAGAACCATCAAATCCGGGAGTGCGGTGATTCTTTCTGGAGCAATTTTGACGGGACTCGTGACTTGTGCCGGGTTGTTTTCTTTCTGGATATACTCGCATCGTGAATTACCTATTTCCTCTTGGAAATGGCTGGCAACTCTGCGATTTTCAATCCTTAGCATAATTTTGATACTGATCTGGGACCCTCTTATACCCGTATCGAAAACAGAAAAAAATTCCCAGAGCAGTTGGGTGCTAGTGGATGGGTCACTAAGCATGAAATCTGGTCTTAGTCCAGAAAACAGTCCTTTAAATAAGATCATTGAAAAATTAGAGAGCCTGGGAGAGACTTCTTCTCGCGTTTTAGTGTTTGGTGAAAAACCACATTTTATCCCGATGGATTCTCTAGAGCTGGTTGAGTTTAATCAGAATTCTTCGAACCTGGGTTCAGCTCTGGCCAGTGCAGCTGAAGTTGGCGCCTCTGAGGTTATAGTTTTTACTGATTTCAGGATAGATGATGATCTCGAAGATCTATATTCCTATGCTAAAGACTCTCCCATTGATATAAGATTTGAGCGTGTAGATTGGGAGAGACGCAATGTGGGAGTTAAAGATTTCACAATTTCCAGAAATAATATTTCCGATGAGTTAGTTCTTGCTGAAATATCGATTTTTTCGGAAGGCTTAGAGGAAAAAGAAAAAATAAAAGTGCAAATCTTCCAAGAGGAAATTTCAGTGGCTATTGAAGAGATAGAAACTGTATCTAAGGGGAGATTGTCGAATCTCACAATTGAGTTGCCTGCTTCTGAAGATCCAGGATGGGTCAAGTACAAAGTAGTGGTGCAAATAACAGAAGATGATTTTGAATTAGACAATCAAAAATACACATTTTTTGAAACTAACGCCCAGGATGAAGGAATAGTGCTTCTTTCTTTTGAGCCAGATTGGGAACCCCGTTTTCTACTTCCTGTGTTGTCAGAGGCTTCGGGATTGTCGATAGAGGGATTTTTAGCTCTAGGGGATGGTCAGTACTTGAGTATGAAGGGCCTTGAATCTGGTCAGGCTATAACTGGGGAAGATGTAGTCAAGGAAGTTGTTGGGGAAAATAGGTTATTGGTTTTACATGGACTCTCTGATAATTCCCCCGAATGGGCTCGCCTTGCCGCGAAAAGGGATCAGCCCACTCTGTTATTCCTCAAAGATGGCACAGTTGCTAGTGACCTTGGAATTTCCATTCAGAACAGAGTGTTAGGCGGCGAATGGTATCTTGAAAACACATTGAAACCTTCGCCGTTAGCTGCCTCTCTGTCCGGTATGGATTTGACTTCTCTAGCACCGTTAAGTGCTGTTTTACCCCTTTCTATTCCCAATGATCATCTCGAGCCATTAGAATTTCGTAGAGATGGTCTTGGTCAAGTCCAATCACCTTTGATTCTGATGGATAGTGATGAAGGCAGAAGAGCTCTAGTACTCGCTTCAGGTTTTTGGAGATGGTTTTCAAAGGGTGGTTCTAGTCGCGTGACATACCGCCGGCTGTGGGCTGGAATTGTGGGTTGGCTGATGGCTTCGGAAGTTGCAGAAAATAAAAATTTGGTAGAGCCCGATTCGAGAATCTGGAGAGAAAATGTGGTATCGGAGTGGACTGGACTGGGCTCGAGAGGCGATGCTGTCGACTTGCTGATCTCTGAAGACGATTCTGTGACCAGAGAACTGACTGCTATTGTCGATGACCGAGGCCGATTTATGACGGACGGACTACCATCAGGGGATTACACCTATCAAGCAAGTGATTTTAAAACCAAGGATATACTAGGCACTGGGCGTTTTAGGGTAGAGAATCACAGTTTGGAATGGTTTCAGCAGCCAAAAGATCTAGAGGGCGTCAAAAAGGGGCTATCACTTTCAGCTGCTAATATTGGTAACTTTGGTCGATCTTTGCACACATTTATAAGTCCCTATCTGTTGCTGATGTTTCTCCTTTCGCTGGAGTGGATTGGACGAAGGCGAGGAGGGCTTCGGTAGGTTGTAAGAATTAATCATGGAAAAAGAAAATTGATAAACTTGCGACATAACAATTGGCTGAGTTCATCAGGATGGAAATCAAGTGACTTACTTTAAACTCAACAAACCAGTCCAGTTTCTGAAAGGGGTAGGGCCAAGTCGGTCCGAAGCACTAGGACGCATGGGAATATTTACAGCGAGAGATCTGCTGTACCATGGACCTCGCAGATATGACGATGCTTCAACTATTCAAGCTATAGAAAGCCTTGAAGTGGGGTCCGAAGCCACAGTAGTTGGAACAGTGCGATCAAGGGGGGTCATCTCTACCAAGAGCCGCCTCCGGATCTTTCAGGCGGTTTTGCAGGATCAATCTGGAATGATCACCTGTGCCTGGCCAGGACAACCATGGATCGAACGTAAACTACAGGACGGTGATGTTGTCTTGGCTACAGGGTCAGTGAAATTTTTTCATGGCCGACAGCTACAACCGAGAGAGTTTGTCGTGCTTGGGCGATCGGGGAATCATACAAAGGCAAAAGAACTGTCTACTGGTCATATTTTCGTCAGTTATCCAGCTAGCGAAGAGATTCAACAATGGGTGATCAGAGGTGTTTTTGAGAAAAACCTAGAGAGTCTTCTTGGCAGTATAGCGGAGGAAGAATATTTAGATTCGTCTCAATTGAAACAACTTACTTTGTTGGGCATACAGGAAGCTTTGCAGGCCTTGCACAAGCCTGATTCTCTGGAGCAAGTGGAACAAGGACGAAGACGTCTGGCTTTTGACGAGCTCTTTTTTTTACAAGTCCTCTATGCAATGGGAAGGCATCGCCAAACAACACTAAACACAGGTATATCTTTCCAAAGAGACAATAAATTTATCGCCTCCCTTCATGATGCGTTGCCGTTCGATCTGACTGAGGGGCAAGTCAAAGTGCTACGCGAAATTTTTGGAGACATGAGTTCGCCAAGACGCATGAATAGGCTTCTTCAAGGGGATGTCGGATCCGGTAAAACTATTGTATGTCTTTTTGCGATGTTGTTGGCGGTCGAGGGAGGTTACCAGGCGGCATTGATGGCTCCGACGGAGCTGTTAGCCGAGCAGCATGCTAACACCTTAGGAAGACTACTTGAACCATTAGGTATAGAGATTTATTTGCTGACTGGAAAGAAATCTGATAAGGAGAGAAGGATTATCCTACAGAGTCTCAAAGGTGGTCAAGCAAGGGTGATCGTAGGAACTCATGCTTTGATACAAAAGGGAGTAGTATTTGAAAAATTAGGCTTGGTAGTAGTTGATGAACAGCATCGATTCGGAGTAAAACAAAGGATGGCCTTGGGAGATTCCGAATTAGCGCCAGACACTTTGCTCATGTCAGCCACGCCAATTCCACGTTCCCTTGCTATGGCTCTGTATGGTGATTTTGACCTTTCCATCATTGACGGGCTTCCAGTAGGACGCAAACCTGTAAAGACACTTCTTTATCCTCCTAGAAAAAGAAATGAAGTCTATAAAAAGCTGGAGTCGGAATTGATGGAAGGGCGTCAAGCTTATGTTGTCTATCCCTTGATAGATGACTCCGATAAGATAGATTTGCGTTCAGCCAAAGAAGGATACGAGAAGTTGAGTAAAGAAGTATTTCCAAATAGGAAAGTTGGCTTGGTCCATGGGCAACTTTCCAGTGAAGAGCGGGAC
This sequence comes from Longimicrobiales bacterium, assembly GCA_028822645.1. GTDB lineage: Bacteria > Gemmatimonadota > Gemmatimonadetes > Longimicrobiales > Gaopeijiaceae. The sequence goes on from JAPKDG010000026.1 coordinate 21,350, forward strand.
GAGGTAATGCAGTCATTTATCTCTGGAGAAACAGAAATCCTAGTGGCGACTACCGTGATCGAAGTAGGTATTGATGTTGGGAATGCTACTATAATGCTGATTGAGAATCCAGAAAGGTTCGGTTTGTCCCAATTACATCAACTTAGAGGTAGAGTAGGAAGAGGATCGACGGAGAGCTATTGTGTGCTTATCGCAGATCCTGAGGGAATGGCTGCTGAGCGGATTGAGATTTTTATGAAAACTTCTGATGGTTTTATCCTGGCTAAGGAAGATCTCAGGATTAGAGGCCAGGGAGATTTCTTTGGCCAACAACAACATGGGAGAGATCCTGTTTTGAAATTTGCAGATTTGACAAAAGACGAAGATCTTTTGGTCGAAGCACAACATAGAGCACGTTCATTAATAGAAATCGATCCTGGCCTTAAGAGCCCAGAAGCTCAACCAGTTGTTGAACTTCTGGGCTGTCGGTATGCAGATCGACTGGAGCTCTTTTCAGCTGGGTAGGGTTACTGTCAATAGTTAACAATTCGTACATTTAACGCTGAGTACTATAAATGATGAATCCAAAAAACATGACTGAGATAGGTTGTCTGAAGGACTGTATCGGTGAAATCGTTACGGTTTTAGGATGGATAGATGCCATTCGTAGTCATGGAAAAGTAGGATTCTTGGTCGTGAGGGACGGAACTGGTTTGGCCCAGGGTGTGATCGTAAAAGAAGAAGTTTCTCAAGGTTTATGGGATTCACTTGAGTCAATGACCTTGGAATGCTCTGTTTCTTTGACCGGGAGTGTTCGCGAAGAGCCGAGAGCTCCGGGCGGCTTTGAGATTGGAGTCATTGATCTTGAGATGCTGGGTTCTTCAGTTGACTACCCGATTCAACCTAAGGAGCACGGAGTTGAATTCCTTCTTGATCACAGGCATCTATGGTTACGATCTAGCCGTCAGAGAGCTGGCTTAAGGGTACGGCACGAAGTTGAGCAGGCAGTACACGATTATTTTTATGAGCGAGAATTTATAAGGGTTGATTCACCTATTTTAACTGGAGCGATCGGTGAATCTGCAGGTTCTCTTTTTGCAACTGATTACTTCGGACAGCAAGCGTATCTCGCTCAAACAGGACAATTGTATGTAGAGGCTGCTTGTCCGGCCTTTAGAAAAGTTTACTGTTTTGGTCCAACTTTCAGAGCAGAAAAATCGAAAACGAGAAGGCATCTTACAGAGTTTTGGATGATTGAACCTGAAGTAGCTTTTGCGGATTCGGAGGCCAATATGCAGCTTCAGGAAGATTTTGTTAGGTATATCGTAAAGAGAACTTTAGAGCGTTGCCAGAAACAATTAGAGGTTCTCGAAAGAGATACTCGAGATTTAGAATTGGTTTCAGAACCTTTTGAAAGAATTTCATATACAGATGCTGTAAATCTCCTAAGAAAGAAGGGGAGCCCTATAGAATGGGGGGATGATCTGGGAGCCCCTGATGAGCAGCAACTTACGGAGGAATTTGGCAGACCTCTCTTTGTGTATGAGTATCCTAAGTCCGTTAAAGCGTTCTACATGAAGCAGAATCCTGACGATGATAAAACTGTTCTCTGTAACGATTTACTCGTCCCTGGCTTTGGTGAGATTATAGGTGGAAGTCAGAGAGAGGATGATTTGGAACTCTTGTTAGGTCGAATCAGAGAAGAAAAATTACCAGAGGAAGCGTATTCTTGGTACTTAGATCTGAGACGGTACGGGAGTTTTGTACATTCTGGATTCGGTCTAGGTTTGGAACGCACTGTGGGATGGATAACAGGAAGTCACCATATCCGTGAGTTGATTCCATTCCCAAGGATGATGAATAGATTGTCTCCATGAGATCTTGTCATTGTTTTGCATTTTCCTCCTGTACCTTTGCTTTTTCCCATAGCTCTTCGAGCTCTTCGAGGGTCATAAAGCTGATATCACGATGTTCCTCGTGGGCCATGGCCTCCAGTAAGTTGAATCGGTGGATAAATTTGTTGTTGGCTGACGCTAAAGTGTCATAGGCGTTGTGCCCAGAGATACGGATCAAATTTATAACCGAAAAAATCAGATCTCCCAGTTCTTCTTGTAAATGTAATTTCCCTGGCTCGTTTAAAACTTGACTTACTTCTTCAAGTTCTTCGTATACCTTTGGCAAGGCTTGACGGGGACCTTTCCAGTCAAACCCTACGCCACTAACTCGAGTCTGAATCTCTTGCGCGAATATCAAAGGGTCTGCTGCAGGATCCAATTGAGATAGGATGGATGTGACCGTTCCTGTGGCATCGCAATGTGGTTTTTGTAGGCATCCTCCGCTCTCGGATTCTCTTGAATCAGCTGACAAGGTTAATTCCTCCATTAAGGGAATGGGACTCTAGTATGATGAGGCTTAGTATATATGAATTTCCAAACAGGATCCTGCTTAAAGATTATAGTGTATCTTGCTCCAATTATTATAGAAAATAATAAAAAACCTTAAAAGTTTTTATTGTGTTTCCTCAACTTGTTCTTATAAAATCCAAGGAAATAGGCCATTTCTGGCTTGCTGGTCAGTGCCTCTACGTATATTTTAATGGCACCTATCAATGGTTTGTTGTGTGTACTGTTTTGGAAATTAATGGCTAAAATAACTGAAGCTAAGATCCATAAACTAAAATGGGACAAGTCAAAATGCACTAATAGCGGTTTGATACCCGATAGGCAGATTCATTTGTGCGATACAGCCTACCAGCTTCTAGGTAGCCTGGAAGAAAAGCA
>JAPKDG010000027.1 GCA_028822645.1 Longimicrobiales bacterium
ACGCTTAGATGGGCAACGTTTTTGGGTTTCGAAACTGGCCTTAGCAATGAAGAAATAAAAACCCTAGCACAAATCGCCCTTGGTTCAACTAGTCAAAATGCTACCATCGCTCGCAATGAACTGGATGAGGTAGGAGGTCTGTTATTAACTGCCTATCCTATAGTAGACCAGTTCAGTCCGTAAATTCAATGCTCTACGCACACCAAGCAACTTCATGAAAACACCAAAGTATTCCGGATCTACTTAAAGGGTGAAGACCTCTTTCCAATTCAAACTGATATCCTTCACTTTTTTCACAGGATATTTCTTTGCACTATGGTTCTTATGGGATACTCCAATAATCTACCCCATAAAAATATTCGTCGTTTTTCTACATGAGATTAGTCATGGAATGATGGCGCTAGTGACAGGCGGCCAGATAGATCGAATTATTCTTGATCCCAACCAGGGAGGAGCTTGTTATTGCCCCGGGGGAGATCCATTTATGACACTAACAGCTGGATACCTAGGGAGTCTGGCCTGGGGAATATTGCTGGCAGTTGTGGGGAAACATAAAAAAATCGATACAAGATACCTGACTATGTTACTGGCTTTTACCATCATAGCCTTAACAATCGCTTATTTACAAAATTTTTTCGGCATCCTATTCGGTCTGATGTTCGGATTGAGCTTACTTTTTATAGCAATCGAATTTACCAGATCTCAAAATCAAAATGTTCAATTAATCCTGGGATTGACTAGTTGCTTCTATGCCGTCTTGGACATCAAGAGTGACATACTCGATCATCCTGAATTACGCTCTGATGCTGCTATGCTGACTGATCTAACAGGAGTGCCTGTAGTTTTTTGGGGTGGATTATGGATAACCATAGCTCTTTTTAGCTGCTTCAAGCTGATACTATGGCTCTACAGAAATCCCTAACACTTTCCACTACAGGGCCAGTCCTTGCTCTAACTGAGCAAAGGAATATTTTATTTTTGTTCATTGGGGATAACGACATACTAATCACTTGTAGTCATGTCGTATAAGAAGCGCCCAAGTTCAACCTAAAACAAAGGAGGTGATCAATTGTCTTATCCAGTCATTCTGTCTTTTTTGGCAACGGGCAAGCGGTCGCCGCTTCGGTCATTGAGATCGTAATCGGCTTAACTTAGTTGTGCCATTGGCGGTGTCGCGCCAAATACTGGCAGAAAAATAAAGCACCACTGGACTAGATTTAATCCAGTGGTGCTTTTGCTTCTCAGGAAACCTTTTTTACCAGAGATTGGGATTGCTATATTTCTTAAAGTCTAGAAATAATCCGGTTGATTTTCATTTTTCCACTTTATATTGCAACCAATACTAGGGTTCTGCACCCTAGGAGATCCCTCACCTTTCAATGCCGATTTGATCGCTCTTTTTAAGTCGACACCTGTAACAGCAACATTATTCCCAGGGCGACTACCATCAAATTGACCTCTGTAAAAAAGTCTCTGTTGGTCGTCGAACAAGAAGAAATCTGGGGTGCATGCCGCTCTATAATCTTTAGCTACAGATTGATCTTCGTCTACGAGGTAAGGAAATGTGTAACCTATCTCGCTGACTTCCTCTGCCATTCGGTCCGGATTGTCTTCAGGGTATTGAATGAAATCGTTCGAATTAATAGCTACTGCTACAAGACCCATCCCTTGATATTCTCCAATCAGGTCAGCTAACTCCATCTGTAAATGTTTGACAAAAGGACAATGATTACAAAGGAACATTATCAATAGGGCAGGAGCACCTTCGAGGTCCCTTAGTGAAACCAAATTCCCCTCAGTGTTTGGAAGGGAGAAATTAGGGGCATTCATACCTATCGGAGCCATAGTTGACCGTGTCTCTACCACATGCCTCTCCCGTAAATCAAGCCCGACAATCCCACGAATCTCTTATTCTTACGCCATCCCCATCTGTTCTGGCAAAGTAATGACTTTCAACACTTTGAACTGCTTTAGTCCCCTGGGAAGCTCTACCGTTACTTCTTCATTTTCACGAGCCCCCATAAGTCCACGTCCCATAGCAGACGACATAGAAACTTCGCCGCCGCCAAGTTGTATCATATCTCCTACGACAATAGTCACCTGTGTTTCCTTGCCCATCTCTAAATCGTAAATATCAACTTTAGATCCAAATCCTATTCGGTCAGAAGGCATAGCGGTTACATCGATTTTCGACAGTTCACTCATCCTACTGGTCAAGTGTCCCAACCTCGCCTGAACGAACTGCTGGCGCTCCAAAGAAGACTTATACTCAGAATTTTCTCGCAAGTCCCCTAATTCCACAGCTTTCTCAATACGGTCTGGAAGTATCACGTGCAATTCGTGGAGAAGCTCCTCTATCTCACCTTCAAGTTTTTCTCGAATTTCATCTAACATTGATTTAAACCCCTATTATTCAAAATCACCTTGAAAAAAGATATGTGAATTTAAGAAGAATACGTCTATTCCTCGACCCGAGACCAGTTCCCAAACCGTGATCCCTAGAATACCAATCCTGACTTAGTTCATCAAAAACAAGATAAATGTCACTGCCCGGTCGGTAAATATAGTTAAAGCGAGCGCTCGTGCTCCATTGTTTGGTCAAAGAGTTATATTGAGTAATCGTTCTGAGGGTCATCACTGGAGATAGCGCATAATCCACCTTCAGGGCGCCAACTCGTAGGGTGAAGTCTCCAGATGGAAGATCGACTTTATTTTGCACATACTGACCTTCCGTGGACAACCTGTTCCCTAAACGAATTCCGAGTTTGAGGTCTACATCAGTCCTTGTTCCATCAAAGAAGGTCTGAGGCGAATAAGTCATGGTTGAATAAACTTTTCGGGATGGATCTGTATTGTACATGAATCGCCAATCACCGAAGTTGTAATCTCCGACTGGTATAACTACATCTTTCTGCACCGCAAACGCCTTGTCCAATCTCTCGAAGCTAGCGTTATACATCACTATTGCACTTGCTCCACTTTCAAAGCCCATCCCAAGCATATAGTGAATACGTCTGGTTACAAGCCTATTACTCTGATCTGTGGTGTTGGTCAGATTAATCATCGGCTGTAAAATTCGGATTCCCAACCTGCCCGGACGAGGGGTTGGTTCAAAATGAAATTTAGAAGTACGAACACCATTTCTGGGTACGAAGCCCACTTCTGGATTAAAATTCTCTCCGAGGTCTAAATAGGAACCATACACATTCCAATTTCTATCCAAATAAGCTACATGCAAACTCGATCCCATGTCTTTACCTGACATCTCAGGCGTTGACGTCTTAGATACGAATCCCTGTATCGTTAAATTTTCCTGAGGAACCAATGTCATGTCCGCAGCGATCGTTCTATTGAAATGTGTGCCTCCAATGGTCTCTTTATTAATTACCATGCCTCCGACTTTGGAGCGGCCCATTATATCTCGGCTATAGCGAGCAACGAGGAAGTTGTCTCCTTTCTTTCCGAATGCCTCATCGGTCTGGATATCCATAAGAGCGAGATTGTTCCGACCGACCTTACCTGTAAGACGAGCTCCTCCCAAAATCGGAACTTGCTCACCAGTGGAAGTCAATCCGATCCGACGGCTAAAAAATAGATCGGCTGTGCGACCAACGACACTTACTGCCCCTATATTAAACTGGCCAGCGTTTTCTAGAAAAAATTCTCTTTTTTCAGGAAAAAACAGTGGAAATCTTGTGAGATTTATTTTCTCATCGTCAACCTCCGCCTGAGCAAAATCAGTATTTACAGTTACATCAAGGTTTAGCCCTGCAGTTACACCATACTTCAAATCCAACCCAAAATCTGCATGACTAGCATTATCAGTCTGATTACCTGACTGCTTTCTCGAACCTCCAGCCACAAGGAATGGTTTTGCCCGCAGATCCATTCCTCTTTTCAGGTTTTCCATTCCGACTAAATTTCCAGCCAAGCTAACTCTGGGAAGATCATAAGCTTGCGGAATGGGTGCCCAATAAACTTGCTCATTTTTTCTTCGAATATTCCTCTTGAAGTTAGCACCCCAGACTTGGCGACTCACTTCTGGAAATCTTAATGTCACCATTGGAATAGCAATCTCAGCAGTCCATCCTTCTTCAGTAATCTGGGTCCTAGCTTCCCAAACTCCATCCCAGTTGCGGTTTACATTGGGAGAAGGCCAACCTGGCCGACCACCTTCTCCTTCCTCAAATACCTGTTGTTCCAGTTTCGCTCCCAATGGGCTCACTACAAACATATAGCCTGATCGAGAATCCTTAAAAGTGTCTAGAATTAATGCAAAATAATCCTCATCCAAAATCCGATCAGAGTCTCTTCTCATTTCGCTCGAGACCACCCCTTCCAAGTTAGAATCGAAGGCTCGCACACCCAGATACAGAGCATCATCGTCATAAACAACAAATACCTCAGTCCTCTCACTAGCAGGAGCTCCTTCTGAAGGTTCTTGTTGAACAAATTCTGATATACTAGCTGCGGACCCCCAAATATTGTCATCTAGGACTCCATCAATTACTGGAGGCTCAGACACTCTTTCGGCATTCAGTTCAGGGAGAGGCCCTACTTGCTGAAGTCCTGAAAGTAGAAGTGTCGATGCTTGAAAACAAAAAAACATAAGGCCCAGAGCGATCTTCACATGAGACACCTTCGAAACACTCTTGAATATAACTGGAAAAACAGACTGATTTAGAGATGATAACATTTTGTGAGTACAGCCTTGATTAGGTCTTCTACTTGAAGACAAAAATAACTCCGGGTGAATAAAAACAGCCAGAAGATCAGCAAAACTTACCAGAGTTACAAGAGGTCACTCTCTGATTAAGCAGACGCCACAAGACGTCCCCACGTTAAACTTCAATCCTCACTTTCGCATATTGGATCATGCTCTCAGGGAAACTCAACTGGAGTTAGAACACTCAAGCGAGTCTTCTCTCCTCCCTCCCAATTTAAACGAGATATTTTTTCATGGTCGAGAGAACCATGCTACAGTGTGCCAATGCCACTTGAGGATCATAAATAATCAATTTTGTTCCCTTGGGACCCACCCTATCCAGGCTGCTCCCTGAAAATGACATCAGTTTTGAAACGACCTCATTTAATCGATCGGTTTTATGCGAATCCAAGCTCTTATCGGTCAATAAATCATTCAGGGATAAACTTTCGACTGACCCCTCAGAAAGACACACTATCAAAAGTGCATTTAGAATATTATGGGGAAAATTGAAGTGGAAAGCCAAAGAAGAGTAACCCTCCAAGTTAGATTGGCAGGTAGTAAACTCTTCGGCCAAACCTTCACCATGTTCTACAAAAAGCTGTTGTAGTACATGGTGCTTATCAATGTATGGGGCAAGAGACGATGGAGGAGGTGTTTGGAAAAAAGCCCAAGGATCAGGAGTTAGTCCATTGAGCATTGCTTTTACGATTTCCTGTCGATATTGGCTTTCAATTCCAAGCTGTTGAAGCCGAACATACTCTTCCATAAGTGTAGTCAAGGAGTACAGTAACCAAGGGTAATCCCCAGCGTTATCAGCGCGCATCCTCACAACATCGCGATCGTACATAGCTCTCAAGCCCCACCTTAAATGCCCTCCTAAAACGGCCACGCTGACGCGGGAGAACCTTACTCGACGTTTGGTGTCGAGCGCCCAAATCCGTTCAATTAAAGCATCGTAAGCTTGATCACTTGGATGGTACTGAGAAATTGCAATAATCAGAAGAGTCTCGGCGTTTCCAATAAACTGATGACCACTGCCGCCAGGGCCTTGAAGCCACTCAAGCAATTTCGTGAGTTTATCAAAATTATCTTGTGGTCGATCGTCATCCCAGACCCGGACAGAGCAAAGAGCTAGCACATGAAAGAAATAGATATCTAAGAGGAGAGACAAACAGGATCTTTCATCCTGACTCTTAAGACCTGTCCCAGTAAAGTGATCGACCATCAGTACAGGCGTATTGTCACTGCTGAATGTGTGGTCACTGTGATCCCAAGAGTGAAAAACTTCGAAACCGTCAGCCTTAGTCCGATCATCCAGAATTTTCACCACATTCCCTAATGAGAAGATACTTCCTGATGTTTTAAAAGTGTGAGAACTCAGGCTAGTCCTTAAAATCTTAGTCGCCTTGGAGAACTTTTCAGTTCCCATCAATTCATCTATAAACTGTTTACGGAAAGGGCCACTCAGCAATGACTCCAGGATGGTATAAACAGAACCGAAAGTATTTTCCGGTTTGAGTTTATCAGTTTCTGTCATTCTATGGAGATCCTTCTTCAATAAATTCCAATTCCTTCAGGGACTACAATATTAACGGTGATAAATCTATATCTAACACTGCTTCGCACCACCTAGCCCTCTCCAGTAGACTTTGATCACCAAATGATCTGCCAATCAGTTGGACTCCTAGTGGCAACCCTCCAGATGAAAGGCCCGAAGGCAAGGTCAGGGTAGGAAGTCCACAAGCACTCCAAGGTCCCTGAAACATTCCATTGCCTGTAGTAGTCAGATCAGCTGGAGCGGGAGAGGGGGTACTGGGTGTCAGGAGGACATCCACTTTATTTGCTAGATCCTCCATGTCGGCCTTGAAGTCAGCCTGTCTTGCAAGGGCAGTGGAATACTGAGCGTCATTGGTCTTCAGTCCGCTCTCTATAGTAGCACCTAGTAGCGGGCTATAACTTGAGGGATTTTTTTTAAACATCTCTCGATGGAATTTGGCCCCCTCTACTTCTGTTATGATTTTTTGATCATGAATAAAATTTCTAAAATTTTTCGGCAATCTAATCTCATTCACAATCGCTCCAGCAGTAGCAAATTTTTCCAGATTTTTATTGAAATTATCCTTAGTCTCTAAATCTGATTCTTCTAGAAAAAAATCGCCTATGAACCCGATCCGTATCGCTGACGTCACTCCTTCAAAAGAATAATCATCAGTTTTCATAGCATTCAATACTAGATCTGTATCACACAAGATTTCCCACAATAAAGAAGCGTCCTCTACTGAGCGTGTCATCCATCCTACTGTATCTGAGGAGGGGCTGAATGGTATCAAGCCATATCGGCTCACACTTTCAAACGTAGGCTTAAATCCTACTATGCCACAGTAAGCCGCTGGACGGAGGACTGAACCTACCGTCTGTGATCCCAAAGCTGCTGGACACATTTTAGTGGCAACTGCAACAGCAGAACCACTACTAGAGCCACCAGGTGTGTGTTCCCAATTCCATGGATTCTTGACGGGAGACGGGTCCGTCCAAGCAAATTCAGTAGTGACAGTCTTACCTAGCATGATCCCGCCAGCCTCCTTGACCAACTGGACTGATTTCGCATCATATTCAGGAATAAAGTCTCTGTATACCTGAGAACAAGCAGTGGTCGGGATTCCTTTGGTAAAAAAAATATCTTTAAAACCAATGGGAACTCCTAGTAGCTTTCCAGGCGAGCGATCCAAGGATTTTTGCTTGTCACGCTTTTTCGCATCCACTAAAACCCTGTCAGGGTCCACCCTTACCCAAGCATCAAGAGTTGGATCGAGTTGTTCTATGCGATCGAGAAAAGCCTGAGCTACTTCAACTGAACTCACCTGTCCATCACTTATCGCACCAACAATTTCCCTGACCGTCAACTCCACGATATTCATCAATCAAACCTTTTTATCTTTGGGATAAGTATTGAAAGTGTCAGCTCTTCACTTCCTTAGAGAACCATTTTATTTCCTGTGCTACTAGACGTCAGGCTCCTGCATTCATTAAAATAGTCTTGTTACCACACTACAGTGCCAACAAGACATTAACAAACGAAGGGTAGTAGAATGCCCAGAGTTGCTCAACACATTTAGGAGGCAATTTTGATTTCCAGTGTAATAAAGCTCTTTGTCGCGTCCTGTCTATTCGGATTCTCAACACTAATAGCTCCGATCCAATCAGCGGCCCAAGAAGAAGAAGAAGAAGTTCCTCCAGCAATTGAATACCGTCAATCGGTGATGAGCGCGATAGCAGCTAATAGAGCTCTCCTGAGTGCCGTTATCGACGATGAGGTTCCTTACCGGAATCACCTACTAGCCCACGCTGTTTCTCTGAATCGACTTGCTGTATTGGCCGCAGATATTTTTCCAGCTGGATCCGGGGGAGACGCCAGTCGTGCCAAAGATGAAATTTGGGAAGACGAAGAAGAATTCGGGGTTGTAGTAAAAGCGTTCCAAGATGCTTCGAGTGAACTCTTAGAATCAGTGTATACAGGAGATCTCAACGCTATCCAGGACGCAATCGGATCAGTAGGAAGAACTTGTAGCGGTTGCCATAGGCCCTTCCGCAAACCTGCCAACTGAATTTCGCACCTTACCAGAGCAAGTCTAGAAAACTGCTGGATAATTGGGCTGGCAACCTGATCTTCCGGCTGGAATTTTATTTTTCGAAAACGAAAAAACAATACGGTGGTATAATGAGGGAGGGAATACGATGAAAATATCTGTCCTTTTTAGTTTAGTAATATTGGCCTCTTGCAACTCAAGTATTCCAGACGAAATAACCCGACGAGTGCCTCAATTCGAAAATGATGAAGTTGAAGTCTGGAAGAGTATTATCTATCCCGGCCAACCCCTGAGTATGCACAGACACGACAACCCTCGAACAATCATTGCCCTCAAGGGAGGCACCCTAAGTGTAGTCAACCAAGATGGAGAATCTCACGACATGACATGGGAAAGCGGGAAAGCTTATTGGCTGGAAGTTGACCCCCCCGAAGAACTTCACGGTGACGTCAACGAAGGGACAGAGCCCATAGAAGTCATAGTGGTACAGATGAAAAACGACTGACTGCTAGCGGTACGCCCTCTTCATCAGTGATCCCAGTTCCCAAATGGGTCTTCCAAAGATGGACTCTGAGGAGTAAATAGCTCTGCTCCACTCTCAGTGATATACATACAGTCCTCTAGACGAACTCCAAACTCTCCTGGAACGTAGATTCCAGGCTCGTCGCTGAACACATTCCCAGTAATGAGGGGAGTGCGGTTTCCTTTTACCAGATAGGGCCACTCATGCCCATCCATACCAATTCCATGACCAACCCTATGAGTGAAATAAGTATATCCTGGGCCGTAACCAGCATCCTCAATAACCTTTCGAGCTGCACCGTCGACTTCCTCAGGTAGCACACCCGGGCCTGCTGCAGAGTAAGCTGCAGTTTGAGCGTCAAGCTCGATATCAAAGCGCTCTCTCATGATGTCTGAAGGTTGACCGAGTACGAAAGTACGACTCATGTCTGAACGATATCCTTCAACCGCACATCCTCCATCAATAAGTAAGATTGTGCCTTCACGGATCACTTGTGGAGTAATGGAACCATGCGGCAGAGCAGACCACTCACCGGTCTGTACACTGGCTGAACCAGAAAAACCAAGATGCTGATGCGCCAACCTAATCAAGCCACCAACATCACTTTGGGTCATACCTTCTTCCATTGCAAGATAAGCTGCTTTATACGCTGTGAGAGTTATCTCGTTAGCCAACTTCATAAGCTCAATCTCATGTGCATCTTTTACCCCGCGACAACCTGCAGTCACGGCGGTTGCATCGACCACTTCAATCGCAGGTGCTGCGAGTGCGACACCATTACTAAAGCGAAACTGCATAGTCTCCTCAGCACCAATCTTCCCCGCCCTGAGACCGCGATCCATCAACCCTTGAGCTACTCGTTCATATGGATTCTCATGCTCTTCCCAGGTATATATCTGAGACCCACCTAGTGGGCCGAGTGCCAGTTGCTCTCTCGCTCGATCTTCCTCGAATGCGGGACAGACCACGAAAGCTTCCCCTTCTAGAGGAATCACGACTGAGAATAGTCTCTCACCACCACCCCAACGGATGTTAGTGAAATAGACCATTGAAGTACCACCGCAGAGAGCGAGTGCGTCCATCCCCTCCTCGTGCATCAGTTGTTTAGCTTTACCAATCCGCCTCGCTCGCTCATCCATGGTTATAGGAGTCGGTCGGTCAGCCCACGATTCCAATCGATTAATCGATTGAGGGAGATCTTCTGCAGATTGTTCAACCGTTTCACATCCTGCCAGGGTCAAGCTCGCTGCACCCGCAGTAGATGTTTCTATAAAATGGCGTCTTGAGATCATGCGTTTAGCTCCAGACAGAAGTGGATCAATCTCAACAGCTTGTATCCTTACCCTAATTTAATAATGATCTTTATGGATAGACATTAACAGGTTTCCTGCAGGAACAGTCACACATTATTTCCCCGAATGTTCTCTAGTGGTCATTACCTGATGGCTTCCAAGCTACTTCTTCCTCCGGTCCGCTTGGCCCAATCTTACCTTCTGCAAAACGCAACAATTTCTGTGGATCATACATCTGACCATTTTTCATGACCATACGAGCATTCCTAATGTTTCTGATATCTTCCAGTGGGTTACCACTAAGGATCACTAGATCGGCTATCTTGCCTGCTTCAATCGATCCCAGGTAATCTCCTGCATGAATAGCCTTCGCTCCATTTATCGTAGCAAATTTGATGACATCAGATTCGGGGATGCCTGATAACACGAAAGACAATAACTCCCGATGCACAGAAAAAGGAGAAAGGAATTCGCCCCAACTTGGATGGTCAGTACCCAGAGTTATGAGATGAGCACCCCCTGCTTCATAAAAAGCCTTAATCGTCTCTCGCTTTTTCCAATATATCTCTTCGAATTGTTCATTGACCACCCTAGGGGGCCGAACCCTCAGTATGCCCTGCATATATGGAGTAAAATATTTGGACTCATCTTCAAAATAATCGTATACCTCAGGGTCTCTTTCGCCATAATAACCGTAAGCAGACAAGGTAGCATCAAAGAAGACCCTTTTTTCCAGGTAAAGGTCAACGATGGAATCAAAATCTTCTGATTCTATATCGACTTCTACCAAAGATTCATACGCCGACTTGTCGGAAGTGAAAGCGTCTCCACCTAGGAAGTGTTCAATCCTATCAATTCCCATCATGATAGCGTCACGTGGATTCACACTGTCGCGATATCCAGATCCCAAGTGGCCGGTAACCGTTGCACCGTAAGTGTGTGCTCGCCGAATCAGAACCTGTAAATTTACTGCACTTATACCCTTTGCTTTAAAAGCGTGGACACCTTGGGAAACCCAATAGTCAACCTCTTGGAAGAGAGCCTCCTCCGTAATATCAGAATTCCAACCCTGTCTCCAAGAACCAAAATAAGGACCCGCGCTAAAGATTCTAGCACCTATAGTGTGGCCTTGTTCAATACTCAGCCTGAGTTCTTTCATCGCCACTGGATCTACTTCTCCACCTGGAAAAGTAGAAGTCACACCATTGGCAAGAAATAGAATCGGATACCCCACCCTTTCGTCCACCCTGCCTTCGCCGAATAGATCCATCGCGTAGTGCGCATGCAAGTCAAACATCCCTGGGATTATATAATCATCCTCAGTCAATTTAATAGTGTCTGCAACTAAAGAATGGCTAGTTTCAGTTTGGAGGCCCACCTCCAAGAATTTTCCATTTTGGATTAAAATTCCAGGATTTAGAACCACATCATCTGCTATGCCATCGAAGAGGTATCCACCCTCAATTACAGTTGCTTGAGCAAAGAGACTGCTGGCAGGCAGAACCACTAAAGAAGTCAGAACAATTGACCAACAATAAACGAGCACTCCCTTCCGAATTAGCACCTTAAATTTCTCTCTCCAAGGGTCTAGTTAAGCAAGTTGGCCCACCAGTTCCTTTAAGACATATCTCTGCTCCCGAAAATATTTCCACTTCAACCCCATGATCTTCTAACCGTTTTTTAGTCTTTGGGCTCCCTTCAGCCATGACACAAACCCTGGGCGCAACAGCAAGAACATTGGATGCCAGAGAATCATATTCTTCCTCTGAAATATCAATCAAATCAAAACCTTTAGCGATTAATAATTTGCGAAAAGAAACCGACATTAACGGTGAATAGACTACGGCCAAGTCTTTATCTATAGGACTCAAAATTGACATTAAATGAAGTACATCTTTAGGACCTCGGAAATGTGGAAGAGCCACAGGTATCACATCCACCTCCGGTCCAATCAAAGCTTTTAATTGCCGTATTCCTTCGTCATTAGTCCGATAGCCAAGACCGACTGCTAAAGTATGAGGGTCCAGCCAGGTCACATCTCCACCCTCTATGGTCCCATTCCCAACAATTTTTCCCAAAACAGACACACCAGAGTCTTTATAAAAAATATTCTGAGCCTCCGGCTCCCCTTTTCGCTCTTTTTTACCCATGTTACAAAGAATTGCACCCTTGTCTGTAACCACAGAAGCATCACGAGTATAAATCGAATCGAGACCTACGTATTTAGCTTGGGGCAAAGTTATAATCTCTATGCCAAATTTCTGGAGGAGTTCCATTAACTGTATGAATTCCTTCTGAGCTTCTCGTCGGTCGGGACGACCCATATAGTTGAGTTTTTCCCATTCCAAATCTAGGAGCTCTTCACTGAGAAAAGCGTCCTCAGGATGCTTCATAACAACTCTTCTGAGGACACCTATGTCGGACTGAAAGGAGATCGCCATTTAGATACTCGGTCTGCTATTAAAGTCCACTGAGATCTACATCTGCAAGCACCTGCGCTCGGCGATCTTCGCGATCTTTGATTACCGCCTCACGAATATCAGGAAACTTCAACCCCAATATCTGACCAGCAAGCAAAGCAGCATTTACTGCTCCTGCCTTTCCAATCGCCAGAGTCCCCACCGGAATCCCCCTAGGCATCTGAACCGTAGACAACAAAGAATCGAGCCCATCCAAAGACCAAGCCTGCATAGGAACGCCTAGAACTGGGAGAGTAGTTTTAGAAGCGAAAGCCCCAGCTAAGTGGGCTGCTCCTCCAGCGGCTGCTATTATCACATGTAGGCCCCTGTCCTCGGCGGAAGAGGCATACTCCGCAACTAGTTCTGGAGTGCGATGGGCGGACATTGCTTTTGCTTCAGAATGAATTCCCAAGGAATCCAAAGTTGAAACAGCATGTGTCATTGTGTCCCAATCGGACTTGGACCCCATCACAACCCCTACAAGTGGTTTCGATTCATTCATGCTAAGAACTCCGCCTTTAGTTTTTGATCTGGCCTATAATCGACTGATCTCTGTGAATACTCGGTACGGATCAAACTCCTTTAATGCAGCAATCTAATTAAATGGTAATTCTTCTTCCCTTTTCGAAGAACAAAGAAGCGACCGTCAGCCGCATTTCCAGCTTCAAGTCTACTTTCTATATCAGTCACACGTATGTTGTTCAGGTAAAGCCCTCCCCCCTCTATTGCCCTGCGAGCCTCGCTGCGCGACTGAGTGAGACCTGCATTGGTAACCACATCAAGAATACTCAGACCTTCGTCCGATAAATCAGACTCAGACATCTCACTCGACGGCACATCCGAAAAAACATCCTCGATCTCATCAGCTCTTAAGCCTCCCAGCTCTCCTCCGAAAAGAACTTCCGTTGCAATCCGAGCTTTTGACAAGCCATCTTGTCCATGGACCAAACTCGTTATTTCTTCGGCCAATTTCCTGTGAGGCATTCGCTCATGTGGCCGTTCATTATGAACGCTTCTTAGGTCTTGTATAACCTTTGCTTCTAACAGGGTGAATTGTTTCAAATAGTCTATGACAAGAGAATCATCTACATTCATCCAGAATTGATAAAATCTATATGGAGAAGTTCTCTTGGGGTCAAGCCATGTGGTTCCAGTCTCTGTTTTTCCAAATTTATTACCTTCGGGACCTGTCACCAAAGGATATGTGATCCCGTATGCTTTCTTGTTTCGCGCCTTGCGAATCAGTTGAATGCCCGCAGTGATATTTCCCCATTGATCACTTCCACCCATTTGAAAAGTACATCCATATTTTTCATTCAGGGCTAGAAAATCATAAGCCTGTAACAGCACATAGCTGAACTCTGCAAACGAAATCCCTGTGTCCTGGTCCTTCACACGTCGTTTTATGGATTCCTTATTTAAAAGAGAGGTTACGGAAAAATACTTTCCCACGTCCCTAAGGAAATCAACCATCTGGAGATCAGCTAGCCACGTAGCATTATTTACAGTTTGAGCGGGGTTCACCGAGGAGTCGAAATCAAGGAAATGCTCGAGTTGCCCCCTTATACCACTTAGGTTCTCTTCAACTTGATCCTTAGGGAGAACTGGCCTTTCTTCGATTTTTCCAGAAGGATCTCCAACTAACCCAGTCTGCCCTCCAAGGAGAACCAGCGGACTGTGACCCATTCTTTGAAGGTGTACCAATCCCATTATTGGCATCAAAGATCCAACGTGCAAGCTCGATGCAGTCGGATCAAAACCTATGTATGCCTTGACCGGTCCTTTTCCTAATGCTTCGTCAGCGCCTTGAGTAGAATCTTGAAGCATTCCACGCCAGCGGTACTCTTCTAATAAATTCATCTCACCCTTGTAGACACATGATAGACGCCGTTTCAATACCAAAGTATACTCTGATATATAGCATTAACAACTCCAGCTTAAATCCTACTGTCGTCCAAAATCTTGAGGATCGCCTTACGATTTATTTTCCCATTTGCATTCATGGGGATTTCAGGGGCATAACTCAAAAGCCGAGGTATTTCAGATTTAGAAAGAGAATCCTTAAGAGCTTCTAGGATTATTACTCTGCTTAAGGATTCTCCAGATTGGGTGACCACTAAAGCACCGACAACTTCCCCCCAAACTGTATCAGGAAAACCTATGACCGCTACATCATAGACTCCTGAGATGGTTCGAATCTCTTCGGCCACTTTTAGAGGGTCCACATTGACTCCACCAGTAATAATGATGTCCCGTCGACGACCAATCACCCATAGATGCCCTTCTTCATCCAGTTCCCCCAAATCGCCTGTTGCAAACCATCCCACCTCATCGGACACATCATCTATGACTGTAGGTCCACGAACCCAGATCTCCAGATCCTCGGCGATTTTTACTTCTACTCCCCCTATAGGAGCTCCTACTGTCCCTGGTTTTTTTTTGACCAAGTCAACCGATGCGGTAGCAACCTGAGAGCAAGTCTCCGTCATACCGTAAGTCGAGACTATGGGATAACTCTCTTCTAAAGCTCTAGTCAAAAGAGAAGCGCTCAGTGGAGCCCCCCCAATGAGCAACGCCTTAAGCGTTGCAGGAATAGGTTTGCCAGCTCTTGAATCCAGAAGTTGATAGAGCATAGTTGGAACTAGTGAAGTATGACTGATACTGTAACTGTCGATCATGTCGACTAGGTTTTTAATCGAGAAAGGTGCCTTCACTATGAGTGCTGATCCAGTCCAGGCAGCTCTATGAATCAGAGCTAAACCACCGATATGGGCCAATGACAGAGAAGCATACCACCGATCCTCAGTACTCAAACCCAACCTAAGGTTCACAGAATCTGCACTGTGAGCCAAAGCGTGGTGCATGATAGAAACAGATTTTGACGCTCCATCAGTTCCTGAAGTCAACAGGAACGCTGCTGGAAATTCGCCCGTCTTCTCTGGCTTGAGCCTTTTTCTTCGATCTGAGTTTTTAATCGTCCAGCTTGCGACTTGGCCAATCACACTCACCATATCATTGCGATGCTCGTATTCCCCACAGAACGAGCCCGACGTCAGTCCAGTTTGCTTGGACAGTAGGACGATTTGAGGATTCAGCTGGTCAATAACAGTACCTTGTAGACCTGATCGAGGACTGACTGGAACTAAAGTTGAACCCGTTCTAAAAGCTGCATGAACATACTGTACAGCCAATGCATCTACTTCGCTGACAAGTGCAACGGTAATTCCAGGTCCAGCCCCGAGGTCCAACAATTGCGATGCTCGGTCCTCCACCGCATCGTCCAATTCTCTATAAGTCCAAGCTTTTTCCCCATCATCCAGAGCCAATGCGTTTGGGTTTTCCTGTGCGATCTTTCGGATACTATCGATCAACCGACTAACAATCCCAAAGAAAGAGATACGGCATAAACACCGACCATTCTTGCAGTACTCGGCAAGGCCATCATCAAAACCTTGGGATCATTGGAACTCATAATCAACCGAAGAGGAGAAATTGCAAATATGAGCGCCGATAAGGCGACTAGTACACTTTTTGGCCAGTCAAAGCTTCCTATACCGACAGCTGGGATTGACAAGCCTATAATCAACAGTGCGACGTACTCTGCTCGACTAGCCTTCAGTCCCATACGAACCGCTAAAGTATTCTTTCCTGCTGTTTTATCAGTTTCAATGTCTCTCATGTTGTTAGTTACCAGGATCAAGGTAGTTAGTGCTCCAATGCCCATGCCTGCTAAAACTGCATCCCCTGGAAGCAATCCCGACTGAATCCAGTAGGTCCCTCCAACAGCAATTGGACCGAAAAAGAAGAAGACAAAAATGTCTCCCAACCCATTATAAGCAAGGGCAAAAGGTCCCGCTGTATAACCCACTGCACAAAGGATCGAAACGGATCCTATCACTGCGATAATCCAGCCCCCAATCCCCACCAAGTAAATACCAAATATGAAAGCCAATACCAATGAGAAAACCATCCCATATTGTACCTTTTTAGGGTCTATCAATCCCGCCTGGGACACCCTGGTAGGCCCTATTCGGTTCTCGTTGTCTGCGCCCCTAACGAAGTCATAATAGTCATTAGCCAGATTGGTCCCTATTTGTATTAAAGTGGCGGCTAAAAAAGTCGCGAGGCTGGGAAACAATTCAAAAAATCCATCCGACACGGCCAAACTAATCCCGACCATAACGGGTGCTATCGAAGCCACAAGTGTCTTGGGTCGAATAGCTTCGATCCAAATCGGGACTTCGAATCGATTCATTACCAAGGCAGCCAGGGGAATTTCCGAAAGTCTGGTTTTCGTTTCTCTAGGTATGCATTCTTAGCTTCCTGAGCTTCCTCAGTCATGTAGAAAAGCAAGGTTGCGTTACCAGCCAACTCCTGTATCCCTGCTTGGCCATCCACGTCAGCGTTAAAAGCCGACTTCATAAGTCTAATCGCTAGAGGGCTTTTTTCGAGGATCTCTTGTGCCCAATCCCACCCTTCAGATTCTAACTCTTCGAGAGGCACCACCTTGTTAACCATTCCCATTTCACAAGCTTCTTCAGCAGTATAGAAACGACATAGATACCAAATTTCTCTGGCTTTTTTCTGGCCAACCATACGAGCAAGAAATGACGCCCCAAATCCACCATCAAAACTGCCTACTTTTGGGCCAGTCTGACCAAATTTTGCCCCTGCTGCAGCTATCGTGAGATCGCAAACGATATGCAGAACATGACCACCACCTATGGCAAATCCAGGGACCAGACAAATGACTGGCTTCGGCATACTCCGGATGTATCGTTGCAACTCCAACACATTAAGACGAGGCACTCCATTTTCATCCACATATCCAGCACTTCCTCTTACTTTTTGATCTCCGCCAGAACAAAAGGCGTGGACACCATCTTTGGATGGTCCATCCCCAGTAAATAGCACTACGCCAATCGAGGTGTCTTCACCCGCATCTTTAAACGCCTCTTGTAACTCCAACAAAGTTTCGGGCCTGAAAGCATTTCGGACTTCAGGGCGGTTAATCGCTATCCTAGCTACCCCATCGGCTTTCTTGTAAGTAATGTCGACATACTTTTTTACTGTTCTCCATTGTGGTTGATTCATTCTGTTTTCCTGGAAAGTGTATAGTCAGTATTTCTTATTGAACAATGAGATATTTGAAATCTAAACCTTAAAGCAATTCGTCAATCCTGTTATTGGCCGCGTCTATAATTTCTCGACGACAACGCCAATTCGCTTCTCGGTCAATCTGAATTTCTAAAATCTTAGGGCCTTTTTCTATGGCCAAAACAGAAAAAATATCAGTTAGCTCAGATAAATTTAGTGCCTTGGTATAAGGTATTCCATAAAGTTCAGCTGTAGCTTCGAATTCCAGACCATGAGGAACTGTAAAATACGATGTAAACTCAGGCTCATAATCCCGTATTGGAAGCTTGTGAAAAATCCCACCCCCATCGTTATTAATGACTACGATGACGACATTCAATTGGTACTTTGCGATAGCCAGTAGTCCATTCATGTCATGGCAAAATGCTATATCTCCCAAGACGGCTACTACTGGAGAATCACACTCTCCGTCCTTCAGACTACCCATGCGGGAAGCTGTGATCCCCGCAACTGTTGAAACAATCCCGTCGATTCCGCTGGCACCCCTATTACCATAGACCTTTAGAGCCTCTGTTCGGCTTGATCCGAATACATCCAAGTCTCTAATTGGCATGGAATTAGATATAAAAAGGACAGCGCCAGATGGCATCGACTCTTCAATCAATCTGACAATATTCCCTTCAAAATACCTGTTTGAATTCCCAACTACGATATCTTCTATAGCCTTATCAAATCTTGCCCAATCTTGTCCCCACCGTTGATCAATCTTGCCCCCCCTAACTCCATCGTTCAATGAACTAAGTAGGGATTCTTCATCCGAGGAAATATAGTGTGAAGAAACAGCCAGATAATCCCCCCAATTATTTCCCGAAGAAATGACTATTTGCTTTACTTCTCTGTGTTCTTGAAGGAAAGTACAAACAGTTTCAGATACTGGAGCGCTCCCGATCCGTAGAACCAAGTCTGGTTTCAACAATTCTCTTGCTCGAGGATTGTTGCAGATCATGTGAGCTTTGCTGATTCTAAGATTTTTTCCATTGGGACCAAACCGAACCCCCGAAAGGGGGTCTGCAATAATAGGAAACCCTGTCACTTTAGAAAACTCATGAATCTCCTGTGCCACACCATCAGTTTTCAAGCCTCCACCTGCAACAATCAATCCTCTTTTGGATTGCTCAATCAAACTTTGTATTTCTTTGACGGTAGAGGAGGAGACACAGCGCTTATCCTGTGCGATTGCCACAAACGGCTTGTCTCCAGAACGTCCATCTAAACCCAAGGAGTCCTCCGGCTCACCCATATGACTTGACCTACTCTCTATCTGTTCAGGTTCCAATGGCTTTTCAAATGCCAGATTTACGTGTACTGGTCCAGGATGGGACCCTTGAGTACCCCAAAAAGCTCGACACGCTATGGTCCGTATTCTCCGCAGATCACGCCAAGTAGGTTCTCCTACCTGAAAACGATTTCTTACATATGATCCATATAAATTAGATTGATCGATAGTTTGGTTGGCGTCAGTATCGCGAAGTAGCGTAGGCCGATCTGCAGTCAACAGCAAAAGTGGGATTCCACTTTGGTAGGACTCGACAACTGCTGGAAACAAGTTGGCTGCCGCTGTACCAGATGTGGTAATTACGGCACAAGGTGTTCCCGAATCTTTACTAATTCCCAGGGCGAAAAACCCTGCACATCGCTCATCCAAATGAGTCCATATCTTAAACCTATCATCCCTTGCACATGCCATAACTAACGCTGTGGATCTGGATCCAGGGGCTAAAGTAATATTGCCAACACCCAGTCGCGCCAATTCGTCCATGAATGCTCTACACCACATGGTAGTAAGACCTGAGTTCTTCATCTCCAACCTCTTATTTCTACCTGATTCTCCTCAAGAGCCTTGGAAATCGGGCTGAACTTTACACTAGTCTCTTCCCATTCAGCGCTATCATCTGAACCAGCTACAATTCCTGCACCAGCAAATAGCCGCCAACTTCTTCCGTGCACTACAGCACAACGAAGAGCCGGCACAAATGAGGCGTCTCCATCAGTATCAAACCAACCCACAGGACCAGCATACCAACCTCTCTCAAAAGGTTCTTCCTCACTAATAAAATGGAGTGCTTCTTCCCGAGGAAGTCCACAAACTGCAGGTGTAGGATGTAGCTCTTTCAAAACCTCTAAAGCTCCTATTCCCTGCCGCAGTTTCGCTGTGATTTCCGTTTCTAAATGTTGCATTTCATCCAAAATCAGTACATGTGGGGCTACCTGAGCATCAACATCATCGACTAAAGCAGTCAAACGATCCAATATATCATCTCGGGTTATACAATGCTCTATCCCATCCTTAGCACTGGATAACAAACTCTCTGCTAGCATTTGCTGTTCCTTTACATCTTGCCCACGAGAAGCGGTGCCGGCCACTGCAGTTGCCTGAAACTGTCCCTTCGACACACTCGTTATTGTTTCGGGAGCAGCCCCTAAAAACCAAGAATCGCTGTCAGCTCTGAATAAGAAAATGTGACTACCTCGATTAGCTTCCCAAAGCCTATCAACCACGTCCACAGGGTTGACATAGCTATCGAGAACAAGGTCCTGAGTGCGAGCCAGGACCACCTTGGATAGCAATCCGTCGTCTATGTACCCCAGAGCTTTATTAATCATGGATCCCCAAAGCTTTCGGTCGAAAACCTTTTTGTTTTGAAGTCGGATAGTTTCTTTTTCAGCTAAGACTTCCTTACACTGCTTTCTTAGATTTTTATATATATTCTCAGTTGTGCGTAGTAAATTTTCCCGTGCCTGAGCCAGACCTATACTCTCGGGATTAAAGATTGCCCTAGCCGTCAAGCGTGCTGATTGTGTCCGACTGCCCTCTAGTTCGAGCTCCGGGAGATGAAACAATGCTGCAGGAAATTCTTTCCAAAAATCTTCCGGTTCATGCTGGTCTCCAAAGGAAAATCCCCCATAAAACCTCATTGGTCGAGAATCGTCATCAGTCAACCCTCGCAATTGTTCAGCCTGTTCACATATTTTACCGAATCTTCCCTGGTTGATATGTGTCCCGTCAGAAGTAAGAATTTTCAGGGATCCCGAGTGAGCGATCCAACTGTCACCTTCCGTCCACAAACCACACTTATCCGGATCGTTGTGTCTCAAAAATCCTATAGGGTCTACACCTACAGCATTGATTGTCACCGAGACAATCTTAATATTTTTGGATGGGATAGTTTTTAAATTTAGCATGAATCCGTAACTTGTAGGCAAGTTAATATTTTAGTTTTGATTGATCACTTGAATGACAGTTGGTAGACGCCAATATATGAGAAAGCTGGTTGTAGCCAAGAGAACGAAAACTCAACACCAGGAGAATTTTTCGCGTCACCTATTAATTTCCAACATCTTTATATGCCATGAACCAATCTAAGACAGACACAAAAAAAATGAATATTAGAGTCGGGCTATTCGTTTCCTGCATTGTCGATGTTCTCTATCCACAGGTAGGCTTAGCAGCAGCAAAATTGCTAGCCGACCAAGGTGTCGAAGTTGTGTTCCCCGAGAACCAAACCTGCTGTGGCCAACCAACCTTCAATGCTGGTCACCAGAAAGAATCCTATACTCTGGCAGCCAATTTCCTGGATATTTTCGCTCCCCTACTTGAACGGCGAGACATCTCTGCTATTGTAATTCCCTCTGGAAGCTGTGCCGCTATGATCAAGCATTCTTATTCTACCCTAATTGAAAAATACCCGTCAGAAAAACAAGCTCGACAATACGCAATAGTATCTGAAAACACTTATGAATTTTCTGAGTACTTAGTAGATATTTTGGGGGTGGAGCTATCCCCAAGAGATTCTCTATATGAACGACTTACCTATCACCCTTGTTGTCACCTCATGCGTGACTTGCAAATAGACCGACAACCTCGTCAACTATTAGAGGCCATAACTAACAATAATTTACTGCCACTTACAGAAGCAGAGACTTGTTGTGGATTCGGAGGTCTATTTTCACTCTGGAATGACGAAATCAGTGTAGAAATGGGACTTCGAAAAGTTAAACATTTAAAAGCATCTGGGGCTGACCTAGTAGTAGTCAACGATGTAGGATGTATGACCCATCTGAATGGAATCCTCATCAAACAAGGTCATACCTGTAGAGCTGTCCACATAACAGAGCTTCTAGCAGAAAGTGAGACTAAGTAGGTGACTATAAATATTGATGCGCCCTACAAATCTAGAATTCGAGAAGCATTGTCCGATTCTGGGACTCGAAAAGCAGTAGATCGAGCCATGGGTGAACTTGCCCAAAGAAGAGAGCGGGCAGTAAATGCGATCGACAATGAAACCATGCGAACCGAGTCACACGAAATTCGTGAGCACGCAATCCGAAACTTGCCAGGATTATTGGTAGAGTTGGAAACAAATTTGACCCGTAATGGTTGTGAAGTGCATTGGGCAAGGACAGGAAATGAAGCCAACGATATTTTAAAAACGATCGCTAGAACACGCAAAATCAAAACTGCGATCAAATCAAAATCTATGGTTACAGAAGAAATCCACCTCAATACATCCCTGGAAGAAATCGGCGTGAAAGTAATCGAAACAGATTTGGGTGAATACATCCTACAGCTCGCTGACGAACCACCTAGTCACATTGTAGCTCCCGTGATCCATAAAGGTGCTGAAGATATTTCGGAACTATTGCAAAATGAATTAGGAATGGAACCAACTTTGGATCCTTCAATAATGTGTGATGCTGCCAGAAAAGAGCTTCGAAAGCATTTCTTATCAGCAGACATGGGTATTAGTGGGTGCAACTTTGCCATAGCAGAAACTGGGACCATTTGCATTATCACTAATGAAGGGAATGGAAGGATGGTCAGTAGTCTCCCTCCAGTTTATGTCGTGATAGCGGGTATCGAGAAGGTCGTCCCTAGGGTGGAGGATGCAATCCTCCTCTGGCAAGCAGCTACTCGGAACGCGACTGGTCAGGACGCATCTGTATATTTCTCCATGACGAGTGGCCCTAAGAAGCCGAATCACGCTGACGGGCCAAAAGAGGTGCACGTCATATTGGTGGACAATGCACGAACCAACGTCATAAAAAAAGGATATGCCGACGCCTTAATGTGTATTAAGTGTGGTGCATGTATGGACGTCTGCCCTGTATATCGTGAAATAGGTGGACATGCATACGGAAAAACGGCATATCCAGGTCCCATCGGATCGATTCTGACTCCATTAATGAATGAAAATATAAATATCGGGAAAGACCTTCCATTTGCCAGCTCCCTCTGTGGGGCTTGCAAAGATGCATGCCCTGTAAAAATCGACTTGCCCAAATTACTTCTAGAGCTCCGTAACGATTTATCAAAAGAAAAAATCACCAGCCCATTCCAACGGTTCCTGGTAAAGTGCTTTGCATGGATCTCCAAGAAGCCTAGCAGGTATAAAAAAGCAACTAAGATAGCCGGACTGACCAGAAAATTTTCTAAGGAATCGACCCAAGTTTTTTCCAAATTGCCTGGACCCTTGAACCGCTGGACTAGGTCGCGCGCCTTACAGAAACCTTCGAATAAAACTTTCAAAGAAACTTGGAAGGATTCAAAGGCCGACTTCCAAGTATTGAAGTCTCCACCATCAGAATTGGTAAGTAGTGAACGCCATGACAGGAATAAGGAGCCTAGTCGATGAGCTCCATAACCGATATCCGTCGCCTATCCAGGACGGCCCGGCAAGATATATTAAATACACTTGAACAAAATCTAAGCGATCCTAGTGATGCCTTCAAAGCCCTCAGAACCAAAGGTATCAGAAGATCACGCTTGACTCCTATTACTGAATCCACACCACGTTCCCCCAAAAATCTCTCAACCATTTTTGGGAAACAACTTGATTCCATATCAGGTAGTCATCACATAGTCCGACAAGGGGAAACTGTAGCCGGAGCTATCCTCGAACGTATTACCTGGATCCAAGAAAATGAAAAAAACACCAGTTCGACACATCGAGTTTTGTCGTGG
>JAPKDG010000028.1 GCA_028822645.1 Longimicrobiales bacterium
TTTAGAATCTCGGAGAGCAGAACTTGCTCGGAGAGCAGAACTTGCTCGGAGAGCAACTGAGAATCCCGAAAGTGAATCTCTTAACCCTAGTAACTTTGGACTGATGGACTGGCCTATACGAGGCCCGCTTATTTATAATTTTGGGATAGAAACCAAACCAAACGGCAATGTGTTTAGGTGGGATGGTATCGGTATTCAAGCAGAACTTGGATCCCCCGTCTATGCAGCCAGGAGTGGCACAGTTGCTCTAGCTGGTCCCTTCGAAGGCTACGGTCCCACTGTGGTACTAAGCCATGGATCAGGTTTCTACACGCTCTATTTATATCTGGAAGACATTAGAGTAACTGAAGGACGGAGCATCTTGGAAGGACAAGTACTGGGATCAGTTGGAGGCTTAGGGACTCCCGAAGGACCTCACCTTGAATTCCAAGTTCG
Source organism: Longimicrobiales bacterium (assembly GCA_028822645.1). Taxonomy (GTDB): domain Bacteria; phylum Gemmatimonadota; class Gemmatimonadetes; order Longimicrobiales; family Gaopeijiaceae. Next base: position 436 of record JAPKDG010000028.1, read on the forward strand.
TATTCCCATGGAGGGAGGAAGACCTGAAGCACAAAATCCACTCAAGTGGCTAATCCCTTAATGACAGAAAGCATGCACCCATTCATCGGACACTCCAAACTACAGACTGCTTTAGGAAGAGCTTGCCGTATCGGAAATCTTCCATCGAGCCTACTGATACACGGCATGCCAGGAGTTGGGAAGCAACACCTGGCTCTTTGGATAGCTCAAGTTTTGTTGTGTCAGCATAAGACTCCTTCTGGACCCTGTATGGCATGTAAATCCTGTGTTCTGTCTCTTAGGATAGAACACCCTGACCTACATTGGTTTTTCCCAGTTCCGCGTCCTAAAAAGGCGCGCCCAGATAACCTGGGCGAAGCGTTAGAAAACGCTCGACAAGATTCTTTGATTGATAAACGAAAAAATTTTCTACGTCCGATCTCTATATCTTCTGAACCTGGAGGAATCTACCTAGCAACTATTAAGTATCTTCGAAGCCAAGTATATAAGAGGCCTTCCATGGGTTTTTCACAGGTCTTTATCATAGGAGATGCCCAAGGGATGGTCTCAAGAAACTCAAGCTCAGAAGCTGCCAACGCTCTGCTAAAAATTTTAGAAGAGCCACCCCCAAACACCTTCTTTATAATTACCTGTGATGTACTCCGACAACTACCAGCTACTATTATCTCAAGAACAGTTGCTATACACCTTGCCGGAATACCGACACCTGAAATTAAAACGTTTTTGTTGGAGAACTTAGAAATCGAAGAAAAAGAGGCAGATAAAGCCGCACGATTGTCTAGAGGCTCAATCGGCAGATCGCTTGGTTTCCTCAAAAATGAAGGAAATGAAGGAACCTTGGAACTGGCAAGGCAGAAATCGTTTCATTTTTTGCGGGCTTGCCTGCAAGGGAATAAGACGCTCATTTACCAGGAAGCTCTACAATTGAGCGGAAGTTCAAGTCGGACCTTAGGGCCAGTCATAGACAGTCTGGGAGAAGCCCTGCGGGACCTGGCGCTCTTCATCCTAGGTGACGAAGATAAGATTATTAATACCGATACGCTGCAATTCCTAGAAAATGTCTGTTCCAAATGGACCATCCATCCCCTTTCTATCACGGAAAGCTTCCAATACCTAGACCAAGCAAAAGAACAAGTGAACAATAATATAAACCCTCAATTAATCATCACGAGCCTTCTTATAAATATTCAGGAGAAATTAAGTGCCTCTTCCAAATAACAGTCGCAACACTGATGAAAACGAGTTTACTCATATCAATGAGGCCGGTGAAGCAAGTATGGTGGATGTATCTGGCAAACAACCTACTCGAAGAACTGCCATAGCCCAGGGACATATTTCCATGACTCTTAAAACCTTGGACAAGATCAAAAACAATCAACTCAGCAAAGGTGATGTCTTGCAAGTTGCAAGAATAGCTGCAATTATGGCAGGGAAGAAAACTTCTGAATTGATTCCTCTTTGCCATAATATACCCATAGCTTCCTTTGCGGTAAATTTTACGCTAAAAGAAACACTTCCCGGAATAGTTGTCCGAGCTGAAGCCAGTAGCGTAGGACAAACTGGAGCAGAAATGGAAGCACTAACTGCAGTTTCTGTAGCTCTGTTGACAGTCTATGACATGGCAAAATCCTTAGAAAAAGGCATGGTAATTTCCCAGGTCCAACTATTATCCAAAGAAGGAGGGAAATCTGGAGCATGGTCAGCAGAATAATCCCATCAAAATTATACCAACAACTATTTCCTGGAAAAACATGATGAAGATCCCATTTCTGGCCCTCCTGAGCATTGGTTTCATCGGGTGTAGCACTTCTTCCCAGGTTGGAGTCGATACTGTATCTCCAACTGCAACAATTTCGGAAGAACAATACCAGAATATGGTCAGAAATTCAGCAGAAAACATCCTCCAAAGCAGTATCAATAAGCACATATCTTTCCTCGCGAGTGATGATCTGTTAGGAAGAGATACGCCAAGCCCTGGGCTTGAAACTGCCGCTAACTATATCGCAGACCGACTAATGGAGATGGGCCTAAAACCATTAGGAGATAATGATACTTTTTTTCAGAGATTTCCCTATGTAAGTACGACCATGGTCAAGCAATCTCTGGCCTTCAATTACAGAACGCCAGGCGGACAAAAATCACTGGAATACGCAAAAGATTACTGGGTTATCCCAGGACAAGAAATTGCTTCAGATGCCGAAGTTGTATTCGGGGGATATGCAGGAAATCCTGTTAGCGACTTAAATTTTGAAGCGACTAACAAAGTAGTCCTCTTCACCACAACAGGTAATCCTGTACAAGGTGACGGAGAAGAACTACTCAGCGCCTTTCAGGCTGCTGCACAAGCTAGAGCTGTGGGCGTAGTATTCCTCCTCGACGGCACAAATACGGCTGACAGTATTTTGGACCTAGCCAGCGGTCTTGAGGGAGCTGGACTGGCAACACCGATTCCCATCATTGGCTTATCTAACGCTGAGTCAAAAATATTACTACAAACAATTGGCGTCCCTTATCCTGCCTCTCCAGAAAATTCCACACCATCATCAGCAGTGACTTTACCTCAAATTACAATGAATGTTTCAGCACCATTCCAAGTCTCAGAACATACGCCACCTAATGTGGTAGCTCTTTTCCCCGGTAGCGATCCAATACTGAAAGACCAATACATCGTCTATTCCGCACACTTCGACCATGTTGGTGTCGGTATTCCCAATTCAACTGGTGACTCTCTCTACAATGGTGCAGATGACAATGCCTCGGGAACCTCCGTACTTTTAGAAACTGCTGCCGCATTCTCGAGGCTGCCCGCACCGTTGTCCAGGTCCGTAATATTCCTTGCAGTGAGCGGAGAGGAGAAGGGACTTTTGGGTTCCAAGTATTTTTCTGAAAATCCTACAGTTCCACTGGAAGACATAATCATGAACATCAACTTGGATATGGTGGGTAGGAACCCCCAACCAGATACCGTAGTAGGCGTAGGCAAACAGTACACGAACCTCGGGGAACTGACAGATGAAGTACTTCGAAAACATCCGGCGTTGGGGATTACTGTGATCGAAGACCCTGAGCCTGAAGACCAATTGTTCTTTAGGAGTGATCACCTGCACTTTATAAACAAGGATATACCGGCAATTTTCTTTACAGGTGGGGAGCACCCAGACTACCACAAGCCTTCTGATGAATCCGATAAAATCGACGTCGAAAAAACGACTCGGTTAGCAAGAATGGTTTTCTACCTAGGTGCTCGTATAGCTACCGGGTCAGTCTCACCTCAATGGAAAGAAGAAGGACTCAAAGAAGTACAGCGTATTATCGCAGAGAGTGGAGGCAATTGATTGATACTACCCATTTTTGTAATTGATGCTTTTACGGACAAAGTCTTTGGAGGAAATCCAGCGGCTGTCATCCCAGTCAATAATCCCTTAGACGAGAAAGTGATGCAAGCCATAGCATCGGAAAACAATCTCTCAGAAACGGCCTACATTGATATGTCATCAACGCCATTTTCGATTCGATGGTTCACTCCAACTGTCGAAGTGAACTTGTGTGGACACGCTACTTTAGCAACTGCACGAGTCTTGTTTGATTTTTATCTTCCTGAAGACACTGAGGAAGTTTCATTTTCTTCTAGAAGCGGTGAGCTGAAAGCATTTAAAAAGGGAGAGCTCATTTATCTGGATTTTCCAGCAGACAATCCTAGGCCAATCAAGGGGAAAAAAGAGATCAACGAAGCAATCGGAGCTGTCTCGCTAAAGATCTATAGAGGAAAAGACGATTATCTAGCTGTTTTCAATGATGAAGATACTATCAGAAAGATTTCCCCTTCTTTTGAGAAGCTATCTAAGCTGGATTCCAGAGGTCTAATCGTAAGTGCTCCAGGTGATCAAGTAGATTTTGTTTCGAGATGTTTTTTCCCGCAAACAGGGGTAAATGAAGATCCTGTGACAGGTTCAGCACATACACTGATGATACCATATTGGTCAAAAATCTTTGGTAAAAGCCAACTTTCAGCTACACAATTGTCCTCTAGGTCTGGAAATCTTTGTTGTGAGCTTCATGGGGAAAGAGTATTGATCGGAGGAAAAACAGCACAATATATGAAAGGAAAGATATCCATATAACCTCACGAAAAATTAACGAGCAGAGCATGAAGCTCTTCAGCAGTTTCCTAATTCCGTTTTCATGGACCACCAGGACAGAATAAACCTATACAATTTCGATGATTATTTTTGCGATCGCATTTGTCCTATAGGTAATGACCTTAGCTTCTATTTTGACGCCGACCACATGACCTTTTTGGGGGTTAGACCATTGGCAGAAGAAATGATCAACATAATCGACAACTCCTAGGGAAATTATTGTCAGTCTTATCGAGCTGGAACCCTAAGCCAATAACCTATTTGAAGCTTCGTGGGTTGTACTCCTGGATTCGCCTCCAATAGCACCGAAACCGACACTCCATATCGCAAGGCAATATGACCTAAAGTGTCACCACTAGCCACCTGGTGCTCCAACAAGCTAAATCTCTCATCTTCTGGAATCAGTTGATAATTCCTCTCAAAAATTGCTCCCTTCCCTGAAGGAAGCATAATCCGGGTTTCACTTCCAGGTGATGTAAAACCTCGAATGAGCTGTGGATTCATTTCTTCGATTACTTCTTGTGTGGTTTCAGCGGCTCGAGCTATTACGTCAACCGAAGTTGCATCTGCCAGTAAGACTTCATCAAAGAACACCTCGAACTCCTGTGATGGAGTAAAACCATATCGGGCAGGAGCTCGTCCAATTGTGGCTGCCGCCACAAATTTTGGAACAAACTCTTTTGTCTCTTTTGGAAGAAAAGGATAGATCACCAAATACAGACTGTCACCCATAGGACTCAGTGGAGCATACTCTTTCAATAACCGAGACACTCTAGAGGGACCCGCATTGTAAGCCGCTAGGCTCAAATGCCAAGAATTAAAACGTTCATAGTGGCCCTTTAGAACAGCAAGCGCTTTCTCCGTAGATCGGACTGGATCTCTGCGCTCATCTATAATCGCCCCCACTTTAAGGCCTACTTCTCTGGCCGTAGCTTTCATGAATTGCCAAAGCCCACCAGCTTCGGCAGAACTAATCGCTGCTGGTCTGAAACCACTCTCTATAATTGGGAGATACCTTAATGAAGCCGGCAACCCTAGTGATTCAATCTCTAGATCTATGAGTGCAGAATAGCGTCCCATTCTCTCGAGATAAATAGAAAACTCTGCTGTACCCGTGCCAGTCCAATAGTCGATCCAATCATTGGTTATTCCCAACATTATCGGGTGCCTGGACCATTTCGAATCTACGATCAGGTCAGACAAATATTTCGGTGGTTCGGAAAGTATAAGAGGCGTATCTAGCTTTTCATACAACGGCTTAACCAGAAAATTTTCAAGCCCAGGAGGTGCTATCGACCCAGGGACATTAGATGTTTTACTGTTGCATCCCACTAAAATTAGTAGACATGACAACAAAGCGACTAAGCCCATGTGTGATCCCCATTTCATTTGAAACCAAAGCTTGCTAGGCAAAATTGGATGAGTAACACTCCTAGAGGTGATAGCATGAAATATCCTATGTCTCATGAACTGTAAGTCTTTCTATATCAATTTTTTATCTGTAGATACATAGTCACTTCTAGTTCACGCGAGTCCTGTAGTTGAGCGGGGAGCGCATCCTGAACACGCGACCCTGAGCGTCAGTCTCAAAGATGACCTCGGTCCCCAATTCTCCATCGTTGCCACGGCTACGGAAGGTGTCGCCTTCGACGTGGATCAGCTGGCTGAGTGATTGGCGTGGATTGTCCGTGGGAAGACTCAAAGTCGCAATGCCACCTTTCCACCGAACCACCGCTGTCTCGGAACCGCCTAAGCCACCTGTGTAGGTCCCCATATAACGAGTTGGGTCTATCTGAGTGTCTTCGTTCGACTGCCCTTCACCACCGTTACTGTTCACATCGGCTGTCACTGACTGCTCGTTGTCTTCGGCAGTCGCACTCTTGATGGCGTCGGCGACGAGGTTGTAGACACCGGTGGAGTATTTGCCTGAGTTGACCATCGCGTTAACCATCGCCACCGTAGCGATTTTACTGTCGTTTTGTAACGAAAGCGTGGTGCGGAAGCCAGGGCAACTCCCTCCGTGGCCAACGAACGTCTCTCCGTCTCTAGCCGAAACCTGAAAACCCAGCCCCCTCATCGTTTCCGAACCCGGCCGTGCAAAGTGTACACGCTGCATCTCGGCGAGTGTGTACGCGTGCACGATCTCTTCGGCATCGCCCCGCAGGCGAAATTGCCACATCGCAAACTTCGAGAGGTCGTCGACGCTAGATGCGTACCCGGCAGCCGCTGAGATACCTTTTGCTTCAAAAAAAGGAACCATGTTCCGACTACCCTGACGGGTGAGGGCTGTATATCCCATGGCGAGTTGGCCACCGATGTGCTCCCTAGGCATCTCCGAATAGGTGTCATCCATACCAAGCGGACCGAGGATGTGGCTTTGGACGTATTGGTCGTAGGGCGTCCCGGACACTTCTTCTACGATGTAACCGGCCAGCGACAATCCAAGGTTCGAGTACTGATACTCTGTGCGTGATGGATGGAGAGTCTTCTGGTCACTGAGTCGAGCGATAACTTCGTCTTTACTCGGAAAAGGGTATTCTGGTCCACTCCAATACGGATAGTCCGACTCCCGAGGCAGGCCTGCCGAGTGCGTGAGCAGTCCTTTTAAAGTGACAGGTGTCGACTCGTCATACTGTTGCTCCAGGTCATAAAACGACAGGTGTTTCTGGACTGGATCACGTAGATCAAGGTATCCTGAGTCCCTGAGCTGCATGACCGCTATACTCGTGAAGAGCTTGGAGATCGAGCAGATCGAATATAGCGTGCTCGAGGTCGCTGGCCTGCCGGCGTTGATATCAGCCATTCCGACCGCGCCACTCCAAATAAGCTCCTGGTCATATACAATGGCAGCAGCGATGGATGGCAATCGTTCGTAGTCCTTCTGTGCGTCCAGCCAGATCCGTGCGACTTCCAAAGCCTCGGTAACATGTGCGTCGTCTGCTACCGATTGAGCGGCGGCTGTCACTGGTGCGTTAAGAGCGAGAGCAAATAACAGGGCGTTCTTCATTAGGATAGTCCCTTCAAAATAGTGCACACCATATTCCGTATACGTACGTATCAAGATACTGCACGATACTTTAGCGAGCAACCAAATAAGTGGCTTGATTACAGGGATTTTCCGATTGGAAAATGAAATGAATTAAAGGATACTAGTGAATACCGAAACTGTTACAAATGATAGTTAGGAGCATCTCTAGTAACGGTTACATCGTGAGGATGCGATTCCCTCAAGCCACCCGAGGTGACTCTCACGAAAGTGGCCTCAGTCTGTAGTTCTTTTATAGAAGGAGCTCCACAGTATCCCATCCCACTCTTCAATCCTCCCACCAACTGAAAAACAGTGTCTGACATGGGTCCTTTATATGGAACTCTAGCTTCTATCCCTTCTGGAACAAATTTCTTTTTTTCCGAAGATGAATCTTGAAAATACCGATCTGCGGATCCGGCTTCCATCGCTGACTGAGAACCCATACCTCTCACTGTTTTGAAGCGCCGACCCTCTTTTAAGAAGCTCTCGCCAGGAGATTCATCGGTTCCCGCGAACATTGACCCAATCATTACAGAATCTGCACCTGCCGCTAAGGCTTTAACCAAATCTCCAGAATATCTAATTCCCCCATCTGCAATCACTGGAACCTGCCCATTCACTCCTTCGACGGCATCAATGATCGCTGTAAATTGTGGAAGTCCAACTCCTGTCACAATACGAGTGGTACAGATAGACCCGGGGCCGACTCCCACCTTAATTGCATCTGCGCCTCTATCTAAAAGAGCCTTTGCTCCGTCTTTAGTTCCTACATTCCCCGCAATCAAATCGGTCTTAGGAAATCTGGATTTTATTCTCTCAACAGCTTGAAGAACTGCTTCAGCATGACCGTGGGCAGTATCAAGGACTAAAACATCCACTCCTGCTTCTATCAATGCTGCTGCTCGATCCAAATCAGACTCGGAGGCTCCGACTGCTGCTCCCACTCGCAAACGTCCATGAGTATCTTTACAAGCATCTGGAAACAGCCGCCTTTTATTAATGTCTTTCACAGTAATCAGTCCCTGTAATATGCCGGCGCCATCTACCACAGGGAGCTTTTCTATACGATACTCATGAAGGATTCTCTCAGCATCTTCTAATGTAGTTCCCTCAGGTGCTGTCACTAGTTCATCAGCAGTCATCACCTGCCGTATCTCTCTATCCAAATCAGATTCAAACTGCAGATCTCGATTCGTAATAATCCCCAGTAGGAATCCGTCTCCTCTGATAATAGGTATGCCAGACACGGAAAATCGATTCATCAGTTGATGAGCCTCTCGCAAGGATTTCTCTGGAGAAAGAGTGATTGGATCCCTGATCATCCCACTTTCAGACCGCTTCACTCTATCGACTTCTTCTGCTTGTTTCTTGAGAGAAAGATTTTTATGAATTACTCCTAGCCCACCTTGTCGAGCTATCGCAATAGCCATAGCAGATTCTGTAACAGTATCCATTCCTGACGTCAGCAAAGGAACCTTCAGCACAATTTCAGCCGTCAGTCTTGAAACTACTGAAACTTCCTCTGGGTGCACCATCGAGTGCTTCGGCACCAAGAGTACATCATCAAAAGTGAGAGATTCTTTGAGGATTAATGCCATAATGTTTCCGGCCTATTTAAAAGAAAAACGCCGGCTCAAGCACACAGGCCTCTGGTGTACTGGACGACTAGGCGTTTCATTAGATTCTGTTTTCATATAAAATTTTATTCGAGAATGACTTTAGGTGTCAACCCTTCCTGAAAATGATGATTGCACTTTAAACTGCATTTTCTGTTTGATTGGAACCCCAAAAACCTGCCCTATTCTTTGATTGGACTGGAATTTAAGGTGTATAAAAGGAGTAAATACAATGAATTTTCTTCCCAACCGTCCAGTGAATGTTCCTTCCGACACCGAACAATTATATAACCAATGGCTCCAGTCAATCGACACTCAACTCGAAGATTCAGACTGTGACCGATACGAATTGTGTAGGAAGGTGTTAACGGACATCCATTATCCAGAACTTAAGGACACGAGCCAATCGAAATTAAATTTTTCAACCAGGCTATTACTAACCAATTTAGACCCACATAACGTGACACTAGAACCCGAATACTATGCAGATATTGATCTCGATCAGTATTACAAAGTGAAACCTCTGATTTGGCTGTGGGAAATGTTTGACCAAAGTCCTCTTTCGGAGAATGTAACTCTGGGCGTCAAGTTTAGGCGTATTTTAGCAAGAAGGATTTTTCGCAAATGTGGAAAAAATTTCAAGGCTTTTCACCAGGTAAAATTATCCTTCGGTTACAATCTGGAAGTTGGGGACGACGTCATTGTACACAGGCATGTACTACTGGATGACCGAGGTGGAATTAAAATTGGGAATGGATCTTCAATCTCAGATTTTGCGAACATCTATAGTCACTCACACGACATTATGGATGGACGCAAGATTACCACGCCGGTGACAATAATTGGCGAAGGAGTGCGCGTCACCTATCATGCGACTGTTATGTCTGGAGTTTATCTGGCTGAAGGGACCATGCTAGGATCTTTTGGAATAGCCACTCGAAATACCGATCCCCATTCAGTGTATGCTGGCATACCGGCCAGAAAAATAAAAGACAAGTCGACTCTGGATCAAAAAAATAGTTCTGATTAGTGTCAACTCTCTTTAGATAAGTACTGTTCCTTCAAACCTTGCACAACTGAAGGATCAGCTAAGGTTGTGGTATCACCTAAAGCTTTACCTTCTGCAATATCCTTGAGCAGTCTTCGCATGATCTTTCCAGACCTGGTCTTGGGAAGGTCAGCAGTGAGAACAATCGAATCAGGACGAGCGATAGCACCTATCTTTTTAGCCACATGATCGCGCAACTCCATTACTAGCCCATCATCCGCCTGCCAATTTTCCTTCAATGTTACAAAAGCTGCAATAGCTTGCCCCTTTACTTCGTCAAATTTTCCAACTACTGCTGCTTCTGCTACCGCCGGATGGTCCACAAGAGCACTCTCCACCTCCATAGTTCCTATTCTGTGCCCCGCGGTGTTAAGAACATCATCAACTCTACCCAATATGCTCAGGAAACCATCCTCATCAATTTTTGCTCCATCACCGGCGAAATATATACCCTCCCATTTTGACCAATAAGTACTCTCATACCTTTCATCATCGCCATAAATCGTTCGGAGCATCGAGGGCCATGGTTCTGTTATAGCCAATAAGCCAGCACTAACCGCTTCACCCTCGTCATTGAGAAGTGCGGTACAAATCCCTGGAAAAGCCTCCCCGGCACTCCCGGGGCGTGTTTCTGTGACGGCTGGCAAAGAGGTGATCATGATCGCACCTGTTTCTGTCTGCCACCATGTGTCCACTATTGGACAACGTTCCTTTCCTATTACTCTATGATACCAAATCCATGCTTCCGGATTGATCGGCTCCCCAACTGTACCTAAAAGCCTTAAGGAAGACAGATCATACTTTTGTACCCAATCATCTCCCCATTTCATAAATGCCCTAATCGCGGTGGGCGCTGTATAAAAAATACTGACCTTATATTTCTGGCAAATCTCCCAAAATCGACCTTTGTCAGGCCAGTCTGGAGCACCTTCGTACATCAGCACACTAGCCCCATTTGACATGGGCCCATAGACAATATAGCTGTGCCCTGTGATCCAACCTACGTCTGCAGTACACCAATAGACGTCATCTTCTTGTAGATCAAAAACGCACTTTGTTGTAGCTGTTACCTGAGTTAGATATCCTCCAGTAGTGTGGACAATGCCCTTGGGCTTACCCGTAGTGCCTGACGTATACAGTACGAACAAAAGATCTTCTGCATCCATTATTTCTGGTGTGCAGTGAGGCTCAGCTTCTCCAATTAATTCGTGATACCAATGATCCCTTCCAATTTCCATGTCTGCCGAAAACTCTTCTGTCGGTTGGCCTAACCGAGCTACAACAATCACCTTCTTAACTGTGGGACAAGAATCCAATGCCTTATCCGCATTCGTTTTCAAGGGGACTACTCCACCTCTCCTGTACCCCCCATCTGCTGTTATCAAGCATACAGCTTTCAAATCATTGATCCTGTCTACTAATGACTGTGGGCTAAACCCTCCAAAAACCACAGAATGTGGAGCCCCTATTCGAGCACAGGCAAGCATAGCTATGGCCGCTTCTGGTATCATCGGGAGATAGATAACCACTCTATCTCCTTTTTTGACTCCGAGTGACTTCAAGGAATTTGCAAGTTTACACACTTCTGCGTGCAAGTCTCGATAGGTGTAAGATCGAGAATCCCCATTCTCGCCTTCCCAAATCAAAGCCATCTTGTCACTTCGACCAGCTTCAAGGTGTCTGTCTAAACAATTTTCAGAAACGTTTAATTTTCCACCTAAAAACCATTTTGCATATGGAGGTTTCCATTCGAGTATCGTGTGCCACTTCTCACGCCACTTGAGATTTTCAGCCCAAGATTCCCAAAAAGTCAATCGATTTTTACTGGCCTCATCGTAAATAGACCTATCACGAACAATAGCATTTCCCTTGAATTTTTCAGAAGCCTCGAACTGACGAGTTTCCTTTAAAAGAGCATCCAGATCATTTCTATTACTATCCATAACCAATTATTCTCCAAAACTTGTATATCCCGAGAAAACCATTCTAGGCATTACAACTGGATCTCAGCAAGTCTAAGTTCATATCTAGTGACAATGAGCTATTCCACTTAGGTTACTAACTGAAACTCGCTAGAGCTTCAAGTTTGGTTAAGATGAACTGTAGCACTGTAATATAGAATGAACTCAGAGCCGAATTTGGACGTCATGGTTTATATAAAAAGCTTGGAAGCTTATGGACAACCTTAACAATACTAGTTTTAGACAAATTTTAGCGAACCATGGACAGCGTTATACACATCAACGTGATGTTGTATTTAGTATAGTTTCCAAAACATCTGCCCACCCCACTGCCGAAGATATTTTCTTGGAAGCTCGTATCCTTTTGCCGTCCATTTCTTTGGCCACGGTATACAAAAACCTTGACACCTTAATAACCTGTGGACTGGCAAAAAAAGTCAACCACACTGATGGTTCCAATAGATACTGCTGCCGTGCGGACCCTCACCACCACGCGACCTGCCTTGGTTGTGGTGCTGTAACCGACATCCCGGGGAAATTAGGTGACACAGAGCTATCGAGAGTACGAAATGAAGCTGGAAATTTCGAGATAGTGGGATATGAGTTGGAATTGAGCGGATACTGCTCGAAATGTAAGCTGAACTCCATCAATTAGCGTCACCTGTCATTCCAATCATGAAATATCTCTCCAAAACAACCTATGCTACCTTGAGCGCCTGTTCATGCATTGCGATTTTTCTAATACTGAGGACACCCCTCGATTCCACTGTCGATCTGGGCAGGAATCCCATCTATCGTAGCCCTAGCAATCCAGAGAAACTTTATCCATTTGAGACGAACCCAGGAATTGCACGACTAAACGATCAAATTTCCGAATTGATACTAACTAGAGAGCAAATATCTGAAACCTGGGGCGCACTAGTTGTATCACTCGAACATGGAGACACTCTTTTCTCTTATTCCAAGAACAAAACACTGTCTCCAGCCTCAAACATGAAGCTCTTTACGACAGCTGCTGCTCTACATTTCATGGGGGATAAATTCAGATACCAGACTTTCCTTTATTACGACGGACTGATCCGAAACGGTCATTTAGAGGGAGATTTGATACTTTACGGAACTGGGGACCCAGGAATTTCTGAGCGTTTTTCTAAAAATAAAATGCTCATGTACGACAATTTTATCTCGGACCTCAACCAGGCTGGCGTCAGTGTGATCGATGGTGACATCATAGGTGATGGCACTTATTTTTCCGGACCTAAAATAGGCCCCGAGTGGAATGCCAAGGACCTAAACGACTGGTTCACAGCCCCTGTATCAGCCCTATCTCTAGACGAAAATATGGTCACATTACAGATTCTTCCTGCCCTTCAGATCGGTGCTCCTCCCCAGGTTCATTCAGACCATGAATATTTCCCATTAGCGATTTATAACACTGCTAATACAGTAGCGGGAAGACCGACTGCTCCTTTATGGTTAGACAGAGAGAGACCTGATTCAGAAGTTCATATCTATGGACAGATTCGGAGCGGGAGCCCAAGCGTCTGGAGACGCCTGACCGTTCCAGACCCAGAATTACTGGCAGCTTCAGAACTCAAAAACATACTACTTACAAATGGCTTGGAAGTACGAGGTGAACCAAAATCAGTCAATGATAGGAATCTTTCCAGGATCGACAATGAGGCATACCCAGATTCACTTGGTAATTTCGTAGATCCCCCCCAAGTAATGGGGATTCATTCTTCTCCCGAAATAATTGAATATTTGAGAGTGCAAAATTTGAAAAGCCACAACCTGTTCGCGGAAAGTCTATTGAAAACGATAGGGAGAATCACCGGAGAAGGCGGGTCTTTTGAGGGAGGGGCAAGAGCCATTCATAAATTCTTAGAAGAAAAAGTGGGAATCGCCCAGCAGGACATTACAATCAGTGACGGATCCGGTTTGTCTCCCAGCAATGAAGCTAGCCCTCAAGCTTTTGTCCAACTCCTTACTTACCTAGTTGAATCTGGACAGTGGAAGATTTTTCTCTCTACCCTCCCAGAGGCTGGACAATCGCTGAGGCGAATGTATCAGACTCCAGCGGCAAGGAACTTGAAAGCCAAGACAGGCACAATAGAGGGGGTTTCTGCACTTACTGGAGTTGTCACTACCAAGGATAAAGAGGAATTACTTTTCAGTATTATTTCCAATAATGTACGATCCACGCAGACCTCTAAACGCATTGAAGATCTAATTGGCGCTCAATTAGCTGGCTTCCAGAGAACAAGAAATATTAACTAGGGTATCACCGAGCATAACGACCGACTGAAATAGAAATTGAAATCGTAACAATAGTTATGAATCAAGCAACCGCACCTACTCAGGATTTCAGCTTCGCCCCTTAGCTGATCTTAAACGCCGTCTTAGCTCAACATCAGACATCGCCTGCAACGTCCTTCTAGCCACTTCTTCCCCGTTCCAACGTATGTCTAGAAGCGCATGGCCTTCCGCATCCGATCCATTCTCTTCATGCAGATACATGTAATAACGACCCTTATAGTCCATAGTAGACTCTTTCTTAGCTGTTGCAATCCAAGAATTACCATTTTGATCCATAAATTGCCTCATGAAACATCCATGCTATTTAACTCACCAGTTGAGATTAGGAAGACTCAGCTTGAGTTATTACTGAGTTCCGACTTTAATAAGATAGAAACCATAATGTTAAAAGACAGGAAGATTGGCAATCCACATAGTGTGACCAAGGATCAGGATTTTCCTATTTCGAGAGACAGAAATTATTTGCCAGTATTTGTATGAAACATCTACCGTAGACATCGAATAAGAATGGAATAGGTTTATACAACAAGCTAGCAACCCAAAACATCTGCTATCTCCACTCACAATATAAATATTTATTTCAGCCACCTTTAATCTTAAGGCCCTCACTTGGCCAAGAAAAAGTTCGATGGTCTAAGGAAGAAGACCCTACCTAAAATCTCATGGAGCGACCTAGCTTTAATAGGGGTCTGTTTGATTTGGGGAATCAATTTTTCTGTTATAAAACTTTCTCTGGTTTATTTTGACCCACTCGCTTTTAATGCGGTTAGGTTCCCATTGGCTGCCTTTGTTCTACTCCTGATGCTGAGGACCAATGGGCCAATCCCTATGCCGAGACCAGAACACTACACCAGCATAATTCTTTTGGGTATTCTGGGTAACGTTATCTACCAGCTTCTCTTTATTTATGGAATCGAAAAAACTCTTGCAGGAAACTCTTCACTCATTCTTGCTACCGTTCCCGTTTGGACATTAATACTAGCAACAATCTTAAATAAGGAACGCCATGGTATAGCAGTTTGGTCTGGAATTACTATAACTTTGCTTGGTATTTTTTTTGTGATTTCTGGAAGTGAGAAACATTTAGCCCTTAACGAAAGCCTCCCAGTTGGTGACTTGTTGGTCCTACTCTCGGCTATAACCTGGGCATTGTATACAGTCGGCTCACAGAATCTTGCCCGAGAATACGGAGCACTGCCAGTGACTGCTTGGACTCTCTGTATAGCCACGCCTATAGTTTCGGCGGCGGGGTTGAGATCACTTATTTCTATGGATCTAGGAAATGTTCCTATTGTATCTTGGATCGGAGTAGCCTATGCCGGAGTTTTTGCATTGGCCATTTCCTATTACTTCTGGAACTACAGCTTAGAAAAAATCGGAGCACCTCGAACAGCTGCTTTCTCTAACTTAGTACCAGTCTTTGCTCTCAGTACTGCTCTGGTATTGCTCGGAGAGATTCCCTCTATAGCTCAAATAATAGGAACCGGCATCATCCTAATCGGACTTTGGGTCACAAGACAAGGCAAGTCAGCGCCTAAGATAACTTAAGACAATGACACCAGGCTGTCTCAAGCGAATGAATCCAAGTCAAAGTGCTACTTATTTCTAAGATGGTATTTTTTCGAAGGAAATTAGCTCAAGCACCGGAGCTTCTGTCAATTTTTCCGATGCAGTCCTAAGGCGCCCCACAACACGAATGTGTTCCAATGGACTCAAAAAAGACACTACTTTTGTCAAATTTAATGGGACTGTGACATATATAAAATCGTTCTTACTGCCCACTAGTTTAGTAACAAGGAATTGTTCATTCTCAAAGAAATCAGAGCGGACTTCATCTGCCTCTTCGATGGATATAAACTGAAGATCCCATCTCAGGACTCTTCCTTGTAGTTCTTCTCGTCTCTGGACTAGGTCCCGTATCTCCATATCTACGATTACGGGTAAATCTAACAATTCTTCTGAAGTTGCTGGAGCCCAAATCCACCCATCAATAGTCACTTTAGCCCAGTTTCCTTCTCTCGCAAGAACTGTCAGCGCCGAACGCGGAAGAGCTCTAAACAGTGTGTCCCCGTTAGGAGCATCTAGGATCGGTAGATCTCTTCCTCCCACGGTCAACCATCCCAGCCCATCCTCTCCTGCCTTCAAATCCTCATTGTTGGGTTCGATATTGCTATTTTTCACATCGACCGACCGAGCCCAGATCCACACCGCTCTTTCAACTCGAATCCAGCCATCGACTCTCTCCATAAATCTAAGGAGAGTACCATTTTCTAACCGTCCAATTATTTCACCTTGAGGGTTATCCCGTATATTCTCACCCTGCGCAACGGATACTACCAAGTCAAAATCGCCCCGATCAACCGACTGAAGGGACTGTTCCCATACCCACCCTCCTAGATTGAACTGCAACCAATTATCTCTCAAAGCAAGAGGATCTAGTTCTAAACCTCGGATCATACGTCCCAGTAATAACCCATTCTCACTAGCTATTATATTTTCGTCTATCTGCACTATCCCAATTTGACCAGCAATTCCTTGCCCAAAAGCAAGCGAACAGCCCAGTGAAAGAACCATTGTCATTCTATATGCTCTGCCAGGATTTCCTATCATATCACAAACACATTTTTCGGAGACATGTCCAAGATCAACTTGATGAAATATAGACCACAAAGAGCCTGCTGACAAAAACACATAGTATCTGAATATTGTTGCGTAAAGGTCACTTGAGGTAGCACTATGTGTAGACCTACAAACAGAGAATCTCAAGCTGGGCCAAGCCAATGTTTACTAAGAACAATATTTCAATAACGCTAATGCTCCTGCTGCTAGTTAACTGCCAAGACATCAGGAATGACGATCAAGGAGAATCTTCGCCATCTTACCAGCCTTTGCCAACCTTACGACAACAAGCGGTCGAACAACAAGAGTGGCTAGAAATCAGAATTGACCAAGTCCTCCCTAAGTTGATGCACGAATACGACACTGACATGTGGATCCTTTCGATGCGTGAATACGCCGAGGACCCTGTCTTCTGGTCCATCACAGCTCCTACGACCTTCGCTGCTCGGCGCAGATCGATTTATGTGTTTACAAAAAGAGACGATGGAACGGTAGAGAAATTAGCACTGGGTGGAACAAGTCAGGGTGGAGTATTCCAAGCATTCCGATCGACTCGCCCTGCCCCGACTCAACCAACAGCTGAACTCGTAGGTAACGAGCAATGGGATTTGCTTCGAGAACTCATCGAAGATAGAGATCCCCAAAATATAGTCCTGAATATTGATCCGGTCTGGGCATTCTCTGATGGCCTGCATTCGGGAGAATATGAAGCTCTAATGGAAGCACTCGGGGGGGAATACAGGGATCGTGTCAAACGTGAACCTAGACTGGCCATGAACTACATATCACTCAGACTTCCTGAAATGTTACCTCGATACCGTAAAATCCAAGAAACCGTTCATGCTATAATTTCTGAAGCTTTTTCAAATGCCGTTATTACTCCAGGAGCTACAACAACAGATGACGTAAGATGGTGGATGCGCCAGAAGCTACAAGAACTTGGATACACAACCTGGTTTCAGACCAATGTGGATATACAACGTCAAGGGGGATTGGATATTGAACAAGAGTCAGTGACTATTCAACCTGGAGATCTACTTTGGACCGATTTTGGAGTTGTAGCAATGAACCTTCATACAGACACCCAACACCTAGGTTATGTGATGCCGACGGGAGAGACTGAAATCCCAATGGGTCTTAGACAGTGCCTATCGAACTCAAACAGATTGCAAGACATCCTACTAGAGCATATGGAACCTGGCTTGACGGGGAATCAAGTGCTTAGTGCTACACTAGAGAAAATGCACGATGAAGGTATTAATGGGACGGTATATACTCATCCAATCGGAGACCACGGACATGGCGCCGGACCACTGATTGGACGCTGGGATGCTCAAGAAGGAGTGCCCATCCGAGGCGAAGCTGTCATGCTTCCCAATGTTTGGCATTCCATCGAATTACAGGCAACTACAGAGGTCCAGGAATGGGGAGGACAAGCAGTATCTTGCCGTCAAGAAGAAGAGGCATACCTGGATGAAAACGGAGATCGTCACTGGGTGTATGACAGGCAAAACACATTCCATGTAGTCTGGTGAAAAGAACACAGTAGCTAAAATTTTGGAGGAAGGAGAAAAATCTAGTAGCTTGATCAGTGTGAGCGCCAAGTCCGTCAAATTCAGACCAGTGCTATAGGACATGGCCCAGGCAGGTCAATATTTTCCAACACGAACTAAATGACAAACATCAAATCTATAATATTATCCATACTAGCAGTTGTTTTTTTAAATACTATTCCAGCAGCTGCACAAGTAATCTCCTCACCCTACAAATTCATAGAAGACCGCCAAGCAGGACGACTGTTTTTTGGCCAGGCAAACATTCACCCTGGTCAATTGGACATAGGTCCAAGAACAGCTTCGATTATCGGCGGACGCTACGGAATCAATGTTGGCAGTAGCCTCACTATTGAAGTGAATGCTAACAGGTATAAATCAACTCGGTCAGTTTACAATCTCACGACGACAGAAGGTCGCACTAAACTAGGCGATACTCAGCTCAATTTTGGCCTCATAGATCTACGGTTTAGACTCAACCTGACTGGGCACCGTACCTGGCATAACATCCAACCATACCTGGCTGTTGGCGGCGGAGCAGCACTATCCCTAGCGGCTGACCAAACCTTGGAAGATGCTGCTGACATCGATCAGGACAACCGCTATGATTTTGGTAGTCAGTTTGCTACTGTCATCTCTGGAGGGACGGACTTTCACGTTTCAGAAAAGATCACATTTTTCGCCGAAGGGGTTTTCAATCTTTGGAAAATCGGTACTCCGGCTGGATGGCTGACCACAGCCTTAGACCCTCTCGGTTCTAATCCTGAAGGAGAATGGGTCGCTACAAAGAATATATTCTTTGGTGTTAGTTACCGATTCTGATTGCCAACAATGACACATTTCGAAGATAGAATTGCCCACTGGCTCTCTCTAGATGAAGCAATGCAGCGAGTGCTAGAGCAAGCAGCGGACCTTGGCGTAGAATCCCTTCCGATCGACAATGCACTTGGGAGGGTGCTGGCTCAAAACATACACGCACCGAGTACGCTACCCCCACTAGATAACAGTGCCATGGATGGTTATGCGGTGAGAAGTTCAGATTTAGGTACAGCGAGCAAGGAAAATCCATTTGTTTTCGATGTAGTGGGCGTTGTACACGCGGGCGGTTCCTTTGTAGATACGGTCGGCGAAAACGAAGCTGTACGAATAATGACGGGAGGATCAGTTCCTAAAGGGGCTGACACCATAGTTAGAGTAGAAGACACTGACCGAGAACAAAGCGCATTAGGGAAGATAGCTATTTTTTCCAGTAGAGATTCAGGTAGGAATGTCCGCCCTTCCGGAGAAGATTGGACTAAAGGAACTGTTGTACTGAAATCTGGACAAAGCATCAGCCCAAGACAGATAGCGTTATTGGCTGCAACTCGAACAAACCCTGTGCCAGTTTTTAAAAAGCCCACAGTGGCAGTTTTATCGAGCGGCAACGAGCTAGAAGCTTTATCATCACCTTCTTTAAGCCCAGAGAAAATACCTGAATCTAACAGCCACTTAATTTGTGCCTCGGTCAAAGCCGCGGGAGCAATCCCTGAAGACCTAGGTATAGCCAGAGATAACTTGCAAGACATCGAAGCACACATTAAACAAGGCCGAGAAGCAGATGTCCTTATAACAGTGGGTGGGGCGTCGATGGGTGAGGGAGACCTATTCAAATCATGCTTAGATCAATCGGGATTTCTCTTAGATTTCTGGAGAGCTAAAATCAGACCAGGCAGTCCAGTTTCTTTTGGTCAACTCCCCAGAGAGAACCGGCGCAATCAAATGGTCTTCGGATTGCCAGGCAACCCTTCCTCTGCAATGGTGACATTTGAAATACTTGTTAGACCATTTCTGCTCGCTCTCGCTGGTTCCTCTCGAATATATAGACCCATAATCCCTGCACATTCAGGAACTGATCTCAAGTCACCTAAAAATCTCACTGAATTTCCCAGAGTCAAAATAGAAAAAAAAGATGGGCATCTAATCTTTACGCCAGCTGGACCTCAAGGGTCTGGACTAGTCAGTTCCTTAAGTGTTGCCGATGCTCTTGCGATTATTCCAGAAGGGATCGATACAGTAAGTAAGGGTAAAGTTCTAAACCTCATACTCCTACATGATTCGCCTGGATTTTATGATTGGTCAGTAAACACTTCATAGTTACAGTGTTAGTTAGAAGATCCGACCTTCTAGCCAAACTTTTATTTACTTACAAGGAGGATATCCAATCGTCTTCCCTCTTTGCACCCAGACTCCACACTGTGAATCTGCTCTATAATGACCTTTGCTCACCAAAACGCCATCTCTATCGAAGGACTCGTAAGGGCCATTCCATCTACCTAAAATATATGCAGTCTTGATCCAAATTCTCATATTGTCATGGTAAGCCGAATAGGGACCATCTCTAACACCGTTCAGATAAATTCCCTTTTCTAAAAGCTTCCCGTTTGAACTATAAACTTCGAAGCTACCCACGCGACTCCCTTCCTCGTAAGTTCCTCTCTCGTATCCTTTCGAACCAAATCGATCTGGCTTAGAACGATAATCTTCATAGCGCCCATGGAAACGACCCTCTTTTAAATGTCCTTTAAATACTACTTCGCCTTCTTCCACACTGTATACTGCGCCAGTATAACCCTCCATAGATTCAGGATTCAACCAAGAATATTTCTCTTTTCTTAGGCTTTGCAAATCCACCGGAAAGTCCTGAGCAAAAGCTACTACAGGGGTTTCTAAAAGAATCGTCGATACTATGATCGAGAGAAGAGTCGTTTTCACCCAATCCTAACCGACGAATACCATTTTATCATTACTCTCCCGCGTTCAATTCGCTTATTATCTCAGTAAGTCTGGGCAATATTTCCATAGCATCACCCACGATCCCATAATCAGCCACACCAAAGATCGGGGCATCGGCGTCCTTGTTGATGGCTACGATAGTTTGAGCCGTACGCATTCCAGCCAAGTGTTGCACTGCGCCAGAAATCCCGACCGCAAAATATAGTTTTGGAGCTATCGTTTTACCCGTCTGACCCACTTGCTCCCCGTGAGGCCTCCAACCCGTATCGACAACTGCTCTCGAAGCTCCTAATGCTGCTTCAGGACCAAGGGCATCTCTCAATTCTTCCAGAAGCTTCCAATTGTCTGGGTCTTTCATACCTCTGCCACCAGAAACAACACTTTTAGCTTCGGAAACATCCAAATTTTGTCTACCTAAATTTTCTATTATTTCCACACTGAGTCCTTCCGTGAACGGAAGAGACACTTCAATTTTATTGATGTGTCCAGCACCAGAGTTTTTTTCGGGAGGAAAGACATTAGGTCTGACAGAAATCACGGCTGGAAAGGCTGTAAATTTCATCTTTGCAAGCACCTTGCCTCCAAATATTGGACGTGTTATTTCTAGCCCACCTTCAATCACTTCCACTTGAGTAACGTCCGTAGCCATCACCGTATCCAACCCAGCTGTAACACGGGGTGCTAGATCCTTACCCATGGCCGTAGCTGGAAACATTACCGCTCGATAATTGCCTGCTTCAATCGCTGAAACAATGACTGAAGCAAAATTTTCCCCCAAGTATACGTTGAGTTCGGGATGCTCGGCCAGGAAAATCTGATCGGCACCATAATCGGTAAGTTCAATACTTGAACTTCCGATTCCCTTATCTCCCAAAACCAGAGCGTGGATCTCGACCCCAAGTTCTTTGGCCAATGCGGCGCCGGCAGAAAGAACTTCCTTGGTCACTGCACTTACACAACCTTCCCTTTGTTCCACAAATACCAGAAGATTAGACATTCCAGTCCCCTATGTTTTTTTAATAATTAATTTTAGATATCGATTTCACCTTACAGAACTTTTGCTTCTTCTCTCAAAAGTTGAACTAATTCCGTAATGCCGTCCAACCCCTCCCCGACCATATGAATTCCATCTCTCTCAGGTGGATACTCTAAGCCAGTCAAAACCAAGCGACTCTCTGGTACTTCAACATCTTTTATAATTAGCGGTTTCTTTTTTGCTGCCATGATGCCCTTCAATGAAGGATAGCGAGGTTCAAATTCGCCCTTTGTCACAGTGATGACAGCTGGCTGGGCCAGCTCAATGACTTCAGTTCCATTTTCGATCTGGCGCTGGCAAGTCACAATAGAGCCCTGAACCTTAAAATTCGTAACATTTGTTGCACATTTATAACCGAGTAAAGCTGCTACCATAGGACCAACTTGCTGCTGATCATCGTCTCCGGCTTTGACTCCGAGCAAAACCATGTCTGGTTTTTTCTCATCTATTTCATTTGCCAGCACCTTAGCAGTTGCAAGACCGTCCATTGTAGTAGAACCCCTCAAAAGGCTCGCCTGATCAGCGCCTAATGCCAGCGCATTACGCAAATTCTCCTGCGCTTCATCATCACCCAAGGTAAGCACAGTAACCGTCGTCGATTCGTGTACCTCTTTCAGCCTGATACCAGCTTCCAGAGCAAACTCGTCATAGGGGCTAGTTACGTACTTGACACCCTCCAAACTGATTTCAGGACTGCCTTCTAAAATTCTAATGCGAGCTTCAGTATCAGGGACTCGCTTAATGCAAACAATAATTTCCAAAATTTTACACTCCAATCATTTTACAAGATCTCAGCGATAACAACTCATTTATTTTCAACCTTTTACATTTACTATCAAGCCTAACTAGCAGGTATCGTGTGCTCCTCAGCCTGCCTTCTTCGGCTTACATCTATCTCCCAACACTTCATCAGTTTATCAAAACGTTTAGGACAAGCTTCTTTTAACAAATGTGGGGAGTTTTCAAAAACATGAAAAACTTTATCTCCAAATGCTGTCACTACCTCTTCGGCTGTCTTTTTTCCTATCCCTGCATAAGAGTTCGTTAAGTATTTTACAATCGCACCCTTTCCAGTAGGAAAATCCATGCTCTCAATATCGATTGGCTCTCTGGCAGTGAACACCTTGTAA
>JAPKDG010000029.1 GCA_028822645.1 Longimicrobiales bacterium
GCCCTTAACTGTGCTTGTCGCTCAGCTGATCTGGAAAAATGGTACTCTAAAGTATCCGCAGCAGTAACTGCTAACGATCGGAAAGTTAGTCCAGCTGCTACTTCGGGAGTCAAGTCAAATCGAGCAAAACCTTCTCTGCCTTCCGTTGGAGGTCTCCATACGGGGAGATCCGAATAAGGACGCAGTCCCATACTGGTTAAAAATTCTCTATTAACCCAAGTAAATCTAGTTTCGGCAGTAGTCACAGCTCGGATTCCATATAGCAATTGTGCCATCGGCCGAGGATTGAACGGACCCACTCCATTGAATACACCCACCTGATCCCCTTCAGCCATTCTGATCATCCATTCAGTCAAATCTCGAACATCTATGATCTGGACTGGATCACTGGGATCGCCTGGAGCCAAGACTTCTCCACCTTTATGGATACGAACCGGCCAATAGGTAAAACGATCTGTTTCGTCGCCAGGACCTATAATAAGACCAGGCCGCACTATGTTGGTTCTCCCCACAAAAATCTTCTGAGCTTCTCTTTCCGATAAAGCTTTGGCGAGTCCGTAGGGCAAATCATTGGAGCCTCTTTCAACACCAGCAGTTTCATAAGTAAAGGAAGGGGCATTCGCCGTCATCGGAACTCGACTTGTATCCGCGTATGCAGAACGAGATGATACATAAAAATACCTTCCCACAGAATCCTTCAGGAATTCTGCCGACATTCTTACCCAATCTGGATTGGATCTGGAATTGTCAATGACAACGTCCCAGCTACGTCCTTTAAGCGCGTCCAGTTGTCCGTTTCGGTCGCCGATTAATGTTTCAACTTCGGGAAACATATTGCGATTTGTTCGTCCTCGGTTAAAAAGAGTGACCTCGTGACCTCGGCTCAAAGCATATCGAACCTGAAAAGGACCAATAAAACCTGTGCCCCCAAGGATTAGAATTTTTATAGGTTTCGGCTTGAAGGACATCCCTAGTGTTCCCTTCCCACTCAGAAAATCCGGCTCTACCCCAAGCATTCCGAGAGTGGCCGTAGACCACCCCAAAAATCTTCTACGATCAAGTGACTTCATCCTGGCCTCCAAATCTTGCTGTCTTATTAAACCTCGCAACAGCTGTTCCATGTTGAAAGAATCGACCTAAACGCTTGCGAGATCCACCGTTCATGTCATAGCATCGTGTAATCTGTCTTGAATGGAAAGGGTGTGCTGGACAGCTAAATGTGAACGCTTCATCAAAAGGAGTCATCAAGTGAACTATAAGAACTCTCAAATTAACCGTCGAAATTTCGTTCGACACAGTATGGGGGCAGGAGTGGGTGCTTGGGCCTTAGATCGGCTGCCCGAAACAGAAAGTTCATCCTGGAATAAAGCAGCTGGTGGACCGATTATAATCACCAGCCACTCTAACGACACGGCAGCTGACGCGATGCGACAAGGATGGTCGATACTTACTAGCGGAGGCTCAGCACTAGATGCGGTAGAACGAGGTGCAAATGTGATCGAAGTCGACCCAGATGATTCTGGAGTAGGCAACGGAGGGCTACCCAATGAAAATGGTGTCATCCAACTAGATTCCTCCGTTATGGATGGGAAAACCTATAACGCTGGTGCGGTGGCAGCTATAGAGAACATCAAGACACCATGCTCAGTTGCTCGATTAGTGATGGAACGCACTGACCATGTAATCTTAGTTGCTCAGGGAGCACTGGATTTCGCCAAATCTTACGGTTTTGAAGAAGTCGATCTGCATACCGAAAGATCTAGAAATGCCTTTCTACGCTGGCGTGAAGAACACAGTGATAGAGACGATTATGGGCCTTCCGAACATTTGATAGGATCGGATGGAAAAGAAGAGGATTACGAAAACATTCCCTTTCATTACGGTACTACAAATGTCCTTGCTGTTGATTCTCGTGGTGATATCTCAGGCATCACCACGACAAGTGGGTTGAGCTGGAAAATCAATGGAAGAATCGGCGATTCACCAATAATTGGAGCTGGGCTTTACGTTGACAACGATATCGGAGCAGCTGGGGCCACTGGAAGAGGAGAAGACGTAATCAAATGTTGCGGGTCCTTCTATATTGTCATGAGAATGAGCCAGGGAAGATCTCCACAGCAAGCCTGTGAAGATGCAATAGAATTCATCGTACATAAGTATAGAAACGTAAACCCTGATTTCTTCCCATCGGAAAAATTCGTGGCAATCAACAAAGATGGAGAAATCGGCTGTGCATCTATGGGTTCAAACCGAATCCCTAGCATGACCGTAAGAAACTCAGACGGATTGCGGATCGAAGAAGGGGTGAGGACCCAATACACAGGATGATTTCAGGAATAACCTGTATATCCAAAGATCTGCAAGCAAAAAAGTGCTTGCAGATCTTTGGATCAGGAATCTGAAGATGCCTGCCCTCCACGCCATTCCAACTCTAACGTTCTATGTCTCTGGAGGGGTGATTTGAAAACCACTTTGTTCTCCATATTTCTATTGGTCCTTGGCGGAAGCACAATGGCAGTCAATGAGCTAACAGAAAGTTGGACTGACACTCTTCCAGACTCAAAGGTCTACAACGAATCAGACCAATATCAGGAGGTGCAAGAAATCTTAAACGGTAAATGTGTAAGCTGTCACAGCGGCCCAACCGCAGCCCACGGACTACAACTCGATTCCTGGAAACACATACTAACGGGGTCTGAACACGGAGAGGCTGTGATCCCTTTTGATGCAGAAAGGTCCCTATTATCTGAGATCACTACCAAGCTAGTCGGTGGGCCTCATCCTGAAGAACTGGGTGAACCTGGGCTGACCACTGATGAAAAATCATTTTTAAATAACTGGATTGATAGAGGCGCTCCTTCTAAAGAAGGCCTGATAGCTTTCGCCGATGCCGAACACCTGCTCTATGCCGCCAATCAAGGAGATGCCCTCATCTCTGTAATTGACATGGAAAGTAACGTAGTAATCAGAACTGTGGATCTCCAGAAATTAGGATTCTCCGCAAACGCTCAACCCCATCATATAGTAGTCGAACCCGACGGTTCTTATTGGTATGTGTCACTAATCAGTGATAATACCATCCTTAAGTTTGATCGATCAAATACCTTGGTGAACAAGTTGACTTTTGAGCGACCCGGCCTGTTGGCCTTAGACCCCAACACAGACAAGCTTTACGCTGGAAGGTCCATGGCCGCGGTATCACCTCCTCAGACTATCGGTATAATCGATCGTGTCAGTATGAATTTGGAAGAGATGGGCGTATTTTTTCCCCGTCCACACGCATTAGCAGTCGAACCCAAAAGTGGGGCAGTCTACACAGCCAGCCTTTCCGTAAATCAGATTGCTACTCTATACCCAGAGGATGAAAGCATCGAATTGTTCACCATGGCAGGTGAAAAAATGCATACCCTAGTACAATTCGCTATATCTCCGAACGGACAATGGATGGCGGGAACGACCGAACTAACTTCCTCAATTTTTCTATTTGATCTAACTAAAAATATCGAGATTGGGCCAATCGACACCATACTAGTTAATTCTGCCCCATGGCATCCATCCTTTACTCCAGACGGACGATGGGTTTATGCTGGAAATAACAGAGATAACACAGTTAGTGTTATCGATATGAATAGCCGCACCCTAGTGAATGTGATCGAAGGAAATGGACTATCTCAACCCCATGGTTCAGCAACCTCCCATGATGGGCAATACGTATACATATCAAACCGTAATTTAGAGACACCTGGGATGCAGATGAGCTCCTCGTCCTCTGCACCTCTCCCAACAGGGAAAACTGGCTATCAACCCCGTTACGACTTAGGTGACAACTCCCACATTGGTACAATAGTCGTCATAGACATCTACAGTCAGTCTATTGTCAAAGTGATCGAAATTGAAAAATACGGGTCGGGTCTTGGTGTTGCTGGAGCTAACTAACTTTGTCTGAACTGGGCTGAATCCGAAAGGTGTTAAAGACCTTTGTCACTCAGTATTTGCTGTGCTGCTAGCCTACCTGGTCCACCCGAAACGCAACCACCTGGATGAGTTCCAGATCCACACTGATAATACCCCTCTATAGGAGTCCTATACTGATTCCAACCTGGAGCTGGTCGATCTAAAAACAATTGCGATTTAAAAAGCTCTCCAGCAAAAATATTGCCTTCGCTAAGTCCTACGATTTCTTCAATGTCCTGAGGTGTGACAATCTCTCTATGTAAGACTAAATCACTAAACCCTGGAAAAAACTCTGTCAGTGTCGACTCTACCGTATCTGCAAGGTTTTCACGTTCGCTCTTCCAATCACTCTGCTTAAGATGGTAAGGTGCATACATGACAAAACAGGACATTATATGATTACCTGGAGGTGACATTTCAGGATCAATAGTTGACTGAATGCAACAGTCTAGAAATGGCCGACGGCTGAATTTACCATTTTCACAATCCTCGAAAGCCTCCTGCAGGTAATCGATGGACGGACCAATATTTGTAAACCCTTTATAGATCTCTTCGCGTCCTTCAAGACCAGGGAATGTTGGAATGGAAGATAGAGCAAAATTCACTTTCGCAGCGGTTCCCTGGAACTTAAGATTCTCTATACAGTCTATTAGGTCTTTCGGAAGATCCCCTGGTTCTACAAGTCGAGTAAAGGTCTGCCTCGGATCGAGTGCACTCACTACCACATTTGCCTTTAATATTGATCCGTCCTGGAGCAAAACTCCTGAAACCTCACCATCTTCATAGAGAACCTTATCGACACCAGCATTGGTCCTCACTTCCCCACCAAAATCTTCTACTGATCGAGCTAATGCTTGCGTGAAACCCCCATTGCCGCCCTTATGAAATCCCCAGCTTCCTGGCAATCCGTCATACTCTCCTAATTTGTGAAAAAGCCATACAAGACCCGATTCTCGGTCCCTAGGCCCGCATCTACTCCCGATAATACCACTTGACGCGTACATGGCCTTTATCAGATCAGTCTCAAAATACCCTTCTAAAATCTCGGCAATGCTGCAGGTGGTACATTTCTCTATCAGATCAAGGACTTCTGGATCAAGGTCTTCTAAATATACTTTTAGCTCATTAAGTGCGTTGACTTCAACAGGATCAGAACTCAGCCGGTTAGGAGGAATACGATCCATCCAAGGTTTTATCGCACGGGCCATTCTGCTGATCAAGTGATCTAGATCTTGAGCTGCTTCTGCGTCTTCAATGGAATGTCTGGCAATCTCGTGATAGTTGACGTCAGGATCTGATCCCAAAATAAGGTGTTCTCCATGGTATCCAGGCTGAAAAGTATTAACCATAGGAAGTACCATAAAACCATGCTTGACCAAGTCTAATTCTTGAACGATTTCTGGCCGCAAAAGACTGATAGCATAGGAAAAAGTGGTAAACTTAAAGCCAGGTACAAGCTCTTCAGTTATCGCTGCACCACCAACAAGATATCTACGTTCAAGCACAATGGTTTTCAGGCCAGATTTTGCGAGATAAGCTGCGTTAACAAGGCCATTATGACCTCCCCCAACGACGATCACATCGTAGGATTCACTTCTATTCATGGGCGCCCATCTCCCCCGACGATTCCGTCTTTCTAGGCGGGTTAAAAAACGGCATCTTCGATACCCGAGCCAGGACATTCTTGGGTTCACGTATGACCGGGATTTCCAAGTTAACCTCTGATCCTATTGCAGTTAGATCGACGGGAAGCTTTGCAATCGCAATGGGCTTCTTTAAAAGTGATGACACCAAAAAACTACTAGCATAACCGGCGTAATCCCAATCCTTACTTCCCCTGCGATATATACTCATAGTTGACTCAGAATAAACTTCATGATGCGGAGGTAAAATCCCGGCTTCGGTATAAGTGGACTCATACTCTTGCCAATCGACTGTAAGCCCAACCGTTTTCCAGCGACTTTTCCCCATCTCTAGCTCTTTTTCGACCGCACCTCTTCCAATGAAGTCGCGACCGTCATTTTCAAGCCCTTTCAACATCCAACCCCAACCCAATTCATGAGGGGTCTCCCGCTGAGAATCTACCCAAGCAAACCGAGAAGTGTAAAAATCTGTCCCCATCAGCAGCAAGCCTGCCTCAACCCTAACCATTTTCAGAGCCGTCGTACCTATAGGAGTGATATTAAAGTCTTCCCCCGCACCGATGAGGGCATCCCATACTCGCATGGCATCATCCGAACGAATCCATATCTCATAACCCAAATCTCCTGT
This sequence comes from Longimicrobiales bacterium, assembly GCA_028822645.1. Classification (GTDB taxonomy): domain Bacteria; phylum Gemmatimonadota; class Gemmatimonadetes; order Longimicrobiales; family Gaopeijiaceae. The sequence goes on from JAPKDG010000029.1 coordinate 6,226, forward strand.
ATAACCTGTACGAGAGACCGTGACCGAGCACCCCGCTATCTCAGTCTGAACTACATCAAAATAACTCAGCGTTCCTGAGACTTCAGTTAACTCACTAATCACATTGTATGCTTGAGGACCCTGAAGAGACAAAATTCCAAAATCTGAGGAAACGTCCTCAATTATAACTTCTGAAAGACCCATTTCCTTAGCTACACCACGAAAGTAACGTAGCGTTGGCTCTGCTGCTGTCAGCCAAAACTCGCCCGAATTCACCTGCATTACCACACCATCCTGCAAGACGAATCCACGGTCGTCACACCAGCAGGTATAGTGAGCCTTCCCCACTTCGCAATGTCCTATGTCGCGCAATAAAATACGCTCGAGCAGAACCTTAGCATCTATTCCTGTAAAGCTATACTTGAAAAGAGGAGAGGTGTCGAGCAAAGACACTGAATTTCGGACTGAATAGTACTCATTACTCAAAGAATACTGGTATTGTGGAGCCACCAAGTAGCCAGACCAGTGTCTCCAAATTCCAGTCTGATTGATCTCTTCCAACCGGGAATGAAATGGTGTCGTCAGAGGCATATACCTGTCCCTGTAGGCCGAATCCCATATCCAAACTCATACATTAACGATCTGTTCCTCTTCTTAACCCAAATTGATATTCCTTAGGTGATTCAGCCCCCTTAAGGTGTTTCACAAAATAGTCCCAGCGTCTGCGCATCATATAGGGCTCATTACCAAACCCATGCCTCCTGTTCGGCATCATGATTAAATCAAAGTCCTTGTTCGCTGCGATGAGAGCATTTACCACCAACATCGTATTAGAAGGGGGAACATTGGAATCTAATGTCCCGTGAGCAATCAAGAGTTTCCCTCTTAAATTCTCCGCTAAAAGATGATTGGCCTGGTTATCATAGCTAGTAGTTCCATCAGGATATTCCACAAGAAGTCCCTGCCATTTTTCACCCCAATCATCCTCATAGTTACGCTGATCGTGATTCCCAGCTTGTGAGACAGCAACTTTGTAAAATTCAGGATATCTCAAAATTCCAGCTGTAGAAGCAAATCCACCGCCGGAATGACCAAATATGCCAACTCTTTCGATATCCATCCAGGAATAGCGGTCTGCAAGTTGCCTTATCCCTCCAATTTGATCAGGGAGTCCATTGTCTCCCATATTTCCATAGTAGGCTTCGTGAAAGGTCTTAGAGCGACCTGGCGTTCCCATAGCATCCAACTCTACCACCACAAAACCTAGTTCTGCGATTGACTGCAAATCTCTGTGGGATGATCGAAAACTCCTACTCCCCACACTACCGCTTTGAGGACCTGGATAGAGATAATTAATGATCGGATAAGAATGACCAGGGTCGAAATCGGTTGGCCGAAATAGTAAACCATAAAGATCCGTTTCTGCATCCCTCGCCTTTACAGTGAAAGGCATCGGCGGTTTCCAACCTGATGCAATCAGGTGGGATATGTCCGATTGTTCGACAGTCATAGCTAGTGCCCCTTCATCCCTCGAACGTAGCACTGTAGTTGGAGGGACCGTGGGGGTTGAATAAGTATCCAGAATAAAATTCCCATCGGGAGAAAGAGAGACCGTATGATTAGCACTGTCTGGCGTAAGAAGTAGAACATCACCGCTATCGATCCCTACGCTATAAATGTATTGGAAGTAAGGATCTCCAGGTTCCCGACCTGCTCCAACAAAAGTGACCGTCCGATTTGTCTGATCAACATCAAGAATCTGTTGAACATTCCACGATCCCTGAGTAACCTGCCTTTTCATATTTCCCGAGTTAGTATCGTAAAGATACAGATGACCCCAGTCGTCTCTCTGACTGAACCACAGTATTTCATTTGAAGAGGACAAGTAGGTCCATCCATTGGACTCATAGAACGTCTCCTCTACTTCGTCGAAAAGAGTTCTTACTTTGCCATTAGAGGCATCAGCTATTCTTACGGTTGCAGTCTTATGGTCTCTCGTACTGGAAACAAAAGCTATTTGTTCGCTATCTCCACTCCATTCTACATCTCCAAATCCCGAACCGCAGCGAATATGATCACTGCAGGTACTTCGATGTTGATCAGGAGCCATCTGCAATGGAACTACTCTTTCTCCAGATGGACGGTCAAGATCTAATATCACTCTTGAAATTCTAAATATTACTGAATCCTCGGGGAGTGGATAACGCCATGCGTCCAATTCTTGATGACCAACTTCTGTATTGACAAGATACATCATCCCAACACCTCGGGAGTCGTGCTGGAACGTCGCTAGTTTCCTGGAATCTGGTGACCATTTGACGATAGGACGATTACTACGTGTCCAGCCAGCATTATCCGTCCCATAGCCAAAATCTTCAAAGCCGTCTGTTGTCAGGGCGAGCTCTTCTCCCGTCGCTACGCTTCTTAACCACAAGTTATGATCTTTGATAAAAACCACACTCTCTCCATCCGGAGAAATGACTTCATCCCTAGAAATTTGACTTATTTCTGAATCAGAAAATTTGCAAGTATATCTACCGAGGTCACAAAGCAGGTCCCTTTGACCCCCTACTATAGCCATCAGGGTATTACTTTCTAACCAGAGGTCTTCCAGGGGTATCCCTGAAGGTTCTATAGTCCTGCCAATTATGCCGGTCAGAACATTTGCCAACCGTGATTGATCAAATGCGGGCGCACGACTTCGTTCTTTCGGATTCACCAAAAAGTAGTTTATTCCTTCCAAACCATTTGATTGGAACCAGAAGCGGCCGTCATCCAACCAGCGTGGATTGACCGTTGCACCAAAAACCAGAGGATTTGTATGCTGTGCTAAAAAGCTTTCCGCTTGAGCATAGTCTTCAGCAGTAACTACATTCGTGTGGCTCTGTTGAGCACCCAATGTGCTGTGCAAAACCAATAAACAGATAATAATCGGGTAATACTTCATGCTTTGTCCTCTGCATCCAAAACTAGACAAAAAAACTACCAGGAAAGAACATGATGCACCCAACTGGGTGCCTGAGCAACCACAGCAAGTCAGTGTTTACTGTTATGAAGCCCTATAAGAGTTTTAGAGTTTGCTTCTTGCGAAGTTCACTAGATCACTGTTTTGTAATAGTCCAAAAAACCCTACCGGTGATTGTTGATTCAACAAACTCATACTAGTTCACACCGAATTGGCCAGCGGTTTGTCATTTGAAAAAAGGTTTGCAATGAAAATGTCACACAGAACATTGATTGGTTTTTTCGTCCTCTGCTTGCTTTTGACTGTCTGTAGTCCTGCAGGCAATCAACCATCATTGGGTGAAAACAGTTCAGGAAGTGTACTAGAGCCTCAGCTTCCAGAAGGATTCGGAAGCTATATAATGGCCAGACATGGTGGCAATTATATGTACAACTATTACCTGCCACCCTCACCTAGTTCAACACCCTGGTCTCCCAGCTGGAGTCCGGACGGGTCTGCTATAGCGGTAAGTATGGCAGGGTCTATTTGGTCAGTTGATCCGTCTACCGGAACTGCAACCGAAATGACTCGAGGATCCAAATACCATTCGTCACCTAGTTGGTCTCCAGATGGACAGTGGATTGTCTATACCGCAGACGATGGGGGTAACACCATCCAACTCGAAATTTTGAATGTGACTTCTGGAGTAGCCACAACGTTAACTGAGGATGATTATGTATACACAGATCCAGTGTTTTCTCCCGATGGAACAAAACTCGCTTATGTGTCCACTGCTCCTAGTGGTTACTTCAACGTATATGTAAGAGCTATTCGCAATGGAATATGGAATGGTGCGGAAGTTGCTGTGTCATCGGACAATGACTACGGACGCTCGAGACTATACTTCGGTAATCAGGATATGCATATCACTCCATCATGGCTACCAAATGGAAATGAGCTCTTGTTGGTCTCAAACCGAAACGTGGCTCTCGGTTCGGGCAACGTAATTCGTGTACCAGCCGTAGAAAATGGAATCTCACAACTCACTACAGTTTTAACTGAGCAGACTCTGTATCGTGCTCAACCAAATGTCTCTATAGATGGAAAACGCTTCATTTATTCATCGACCTCAGGAACCGCAGACCAGTTCAACAATCTATATGTTCAGCCAACAGTCGGCGGCGAACCTTATAAAATGACTTTTTTCCAACATGACGCGTTTCACCCCCGATGGTCACCAGACGGAGAATGGATAGCATTCATCAGTAACGAAGGAGGCTTGCCCCAACTAGAACTTCTGGAAACGTACGGAGGAGAAAGACGGAAGATCCAAATAACTGAACGAATTTGGAAAGAGCCTATGGGTACCCTCAAAATGAATATCAACCTCTCCGGAAATTCAGACCTCACTCCAGCCAGGATATCTCTCATGGCCTCTGATGGGAAATACTACTCCCCTAACGACGCCTATGCTCGAGTAGCCCAGCAGGGTGGATTTGGGCTATTCCATACCGAAGGAAATTTCGAAGTCACGCTGCCGACTGGCTTAGCGGACGTGACTATCTCAAAAGGCTTTGAAATCTATCCAGCCCGGCAACAAATTGAGATAAACCCAAACGAGACAACCGAGGTCAATGTAACTCTGCAAAGAATGACAGATCTTTCAGTAAATGGTTGGCACAATGGATCGACTCACGTTCATACCAATTACGCTGGCAATTTACATAACACTCTCGAAAACATGATGATGATGTCTGATGCGGAAGACCAGGACATTGTTGCCGAATTGATCGCCAACAAAGACAACCGAATCTTGGATTACCAGTTTTTCATTCCTGGCGGTGACGCTCACCCCCTCTCTACCGAAGAAAGAGTCCTCATCGTTGGAGAAGAGTACCGACCACCCTTTTACGGTCACGTGTTTATGCTTGGCTTAGACGACCATTTGATTTCTCCATTTACTACTGGTTATGAAGGGACAGCAATAGAAAGCCTTTATCCGTCAAACACGGACATGTTCCGAAAAGCAAAAACCCAGGGAGCAACTACTGGATATGTACACGCATTCAGTGGAAATGCTGATCCGTTGAACCAAGGTCTAGGCGGAGGTAAGGGTTTCATGGTAGATGCAATCCTGGGAACCACCGACGCAGTAGAGTGGTCTCAAGCGAACAACGGCGGATTCTATCCACTCTACGCAGCGTGGAACAATGACATACGTGTTACCGCTGTAGGAGGAGAAGATGCCATTAGTAGCCTCCACTGGACTGCCCTTGTGGGAGCCATGAGAACCTACATACGACCAGATGATGCCCAGAGAACGATGGGTGGGTGGCTAACTGGTTTACGTGAAGGACATGCCTTTGTAACCAACGGACCACTTCTATCTTTTACTGCAAATGGAAATATCCCTGGCGAAACTGTGACTATGAATGCTGAAACTGAGACCCTATCGATTGTAGCAGGAATAAACTCGATCACTCCAGTTACCCGAGCTTGGTTGGTACATAACGGGGAAGACATAGCAGAAGTTCCGCTTTCTGAAAATCGCATGAGTGGCAAACTCGAGACTGAAATTCTAGTCACCAAAAGTGGCTGGATCCACTTGAGAGCGGAAGGTGTTCCGGAAGAACACTTCCCCCTAGATGCTCGTTACGCACAAGCTTTTACAAACCCGGTCTGGATCTCAGTGGGCAATCAGCCCATCCGCAACAAAGCTTCGGCTGACTATGGTGTTCAGTGGATTGATCAATTGACAGAAATGGCCCTGGAATGGCCAGGGTGGAGGTCGCAGGCAGAAATAGATCATGTGCTCGGGCAGTTCCAACAGGCTAGGGATATGTATGAACAACTTGGAGTTGAAGCAGAGGAAGGCAACTAAACGACACAGCTCTAAATTACTGCACTGCCCAGTCGGTCAGGAATGATCCAGTTGGTTAGCGACCCAATCCAACTGGATCATTCCTATCTCAGCTAACCAAGGCCTCTTCAAGAATTCTAACCTTGGGGCCATTGACTACAGCATCTCTGATTCGCCCCACTACTAGATCGACTTCCATGGAACTGATGTTGAAGTGGGGAGTAAACCGCAATGAGTTTTCACCGCCATGAATCACACCAATACCATTCATACGCATATACTCTTCAAGGCTGTCAGTTCCATAAGCTTTATAAGATGAGTTCAGCTCACAGGAGAATAAAAGACCTGTGCCTTGTATGTTGGTAATCTCACCATCAAAATCACGCGCTAAAGATTCCAGTTTATTTTTAAATTCTTCTCCCCGCCGTACAATATTTCCCCTGACATCCTCTGTTATCATGTCTAACACAGCAGTCCCTACATCCATAGCCCTCGGAGTGGCCGTCATCGTGTTTCCATAGATTCCCTTTCGGTACAATCCTGCTGTCTTTTCATTCATAGCCAAGATGGACATAGGGTATTGACCCGCATTCAGCGCTTTTGAATAAGTTTCCATATCAGGAGCTGGTAAATTTTCAAAACCTGGATAGTCAACAATCGACAGATTTCCAGTAGCACGAAGTCCTGCTTGAATTGAGTCAATCAGGAAAACAGATCCGTGCTCGACAGATAACTCATGCGCTGCTGCATAAAACTCGGGGTTAAGTTGTAATCCTGGGTTCCCTTCACCCATCACAGGTTCCATAAACACAGCCTCAATGAACACTCCTTGCTCATTCGCGTCTGAAAAAACCTTGCACAAATGCTCTATATCGTTCGGATCGACAGTCAGTAGATCGTCAATGTTTTCAAAGCTCTTTAAGTAGTTTTTATAAGCTTCGTGAGTCGAATGTGAAAACTGCGCAGGTCGCCCAGTTCGTCCATGGAACCCCGTTGTTAGTGATAGCTTTTTGACCGATTTGCCTGAATGTCGACCTTCAGGCTGTGTCATTATTTTAGCGTTCACATCTGAAATACGTGTAGCCACAGACACCGATTCCGAGCCAGAATTGACGGCTATGAAATGACTAAATGGGCACCCACCAGATCGGTTTCGTCCTATCTCTCTCTTTAGTGCCCTTACCAAACTTAACTGGCTGAAATTTGGGGTCATTACGTTACTCATCGCTTGTGGGCGGCTCATCGCATCAATTACAACTGTTGGAACATGCCCAAACCCTAACATTCCGTAGCCACCACTGTCGTGCAGGACGGCACCCTTAGTAGTAATCACCCAGGGCCCACAGGCAGCAAGAGATACGTACGGACATACAGTGTCCTCCGCATAGAAATTTACGATACTCTCCTGAATCACCTCCACCTGGGAGAGTTCATCCATTCCTACCAATTCTGGAAACTGGACCGACAGCTCCTTAAGTTTACCTGAAGCCATATTGATGGCATCTACTAGAGACTGGTCCGTTTTTGCGAAACTAGTAATTATTTCATCAGACAATCCATTTGTCACTCTCTTGCCAGCCACAGACCGGATTTTCCCAAGCGAACCAATTACATCCATTTTAACTCCTATCATCTTCAACTTCAGGTTTTCTCACGGCTCACACGCGAACCTTTCCAAGGTTTAGTTATATCATGCGACAAGCCGTACTCTATCTTGCTCCAATCTATTATCTTAAGCCAGTCACCACAAACCGAACCCGGGATCGAGCAATCACCTCACAATTTCCGGTCATCATTTAAGGGCAGGTAAGCATTATGGCATCTAAAAATTCCTTCGATGTTTCTACTGGGGTCGACCTTCAAGAGGTCGACAACGCCGTCAACCAAGCCACCAAAGAGATACAAACTCGATACGATTTTAAAGGTACCGACTGCTCCATTAACTTTGATAGAGACTCTGGAAAACTGCACCTAGAAGCAGATGACGAATACCGAATAACTCAAGTCCTACAAATTCTTAGAGAAAAACTTGCTAAAAGAGGTGTTCCTCTAAAGAATTTAGATCAAGAAGATGTTGAAACAGGATCTCTGGGGCGTGCCAGGCAGATCCTTTCCTTAAAACAGGGAATTGACAAAGAAATTGCAAAAGAAATGGTAAAGGCAGTGAAACAAGAAGGCTTTAAGAAAGTCCAGGTTCAAATTCAGGAAGACCAGCTTCGAGTAATAAGTCCATCCAAGGACGATCTTCAAAAAGTCCAAGGATTCCTGAAAGAAGGAGATTGGGGATTAGAGTTGCATTTTGGCAATTACCGATAGATACCAACCCGTAACATTTTATAAGGATGTCCTTAAAGACATTCGACAGTAGACACGAATTGGCGCTATACTCCTTGTGGGTGTAGCATATCAACCCCTGAAACATATTTTGTGGCCACTTGATTTCGAAAAAGTAAAAAACTGATCTTGCTGAAACTACTTAACCAAGGTGAAGTACAGCGGAATATACTAGCGGTGCTAAGATTTGCACTTATAGAAAAGGCCGTATCCTGATGGCTGGTTTAGTGCTGTGACTCTAAATCTTGCCGTTTTCATGGTTTACTGTACTGCGTTTATCGGACTGGGTATTTGGGTCGGCAGAAAAGTAGACACCAGTGCGGCCTTTTTTGTGGCAAATAGGCGCTTAGGGCCAGCACTAATTTTTTCGACTGTGCTAGCTGCAAATATTGGAGCTGGAAGTACCATCGGAGCTGCTGGACTTGGATACAGGGATGGACTTGCTTCTTGGTGGTGGGTCGGATCAGCTGCGATCGGCACTTTCTTCTTAGCATTTTGGGTGGGACCCAAGATCTGGAGAATAGCCAGCGATGCTGGACTTTATACTCTCGGAGACTACCTCCAAGTCCGATATGGATCAGGAGTTAGAGCTTCTATAACCAGCATAATTTGGATAAGTACGCCAGCCCTGCTTGCAGCCCAACTAATCGCAATGGCAAAAATCCTAGGCTTTCTAATAGGGACACCCTATGAAGTAAACGTCTTTATGGGTGCTGTCATTATTTCGCTGTACTTCGTAGGTGGAGGTCTGCTTAGCACAGCATGGGTGAACATGATTCACCTAATAGTCTTGATGAGTGGATTTATAATTATAGTACCCTGGTCGCTAGCTTCCGCTGGCGGATGGGAAGTTGTTGCCACTTCTCTTCCAGCAAAGTCAGACTATCTCAATTTTTGGGAGGGAGGTCAGTCAGGGTGGATACTGCTGGCGATATTAGCTCCTAATTTTATCGTATCACCAGGAATCATCCAAAAAGTATATGGAGCCTTGGATGAACGAGCTGTGCGTATAGGGCTCACTGCAACAGCAGTAAGTCTGTTAATCTTTGCAATCGTCCCAACCCTTCTCGGGATGATCGCTCACACATACAATCCAGCCCTTATGGACAATGAAGACGCTTTGTTGCTGGTATTAGATTCTGGACTTCCCGCCATTATTGGTGCCCTAGGACTGGCTGCGATATTCTCAGCTGAAATCAGCTCCGCGGACGCTATCCTTTATATGTTGGCCACTTCGCTATCCAAAGATCTGTACCAAAGACATTTAAACCCCCAAGCAAGTGATCGTGAACTGCTGAGTGTTGCCAGGTGGGCGGCTTTCTCCGGAGCGATCCTATCCGTGTTGCTGGCCCTCGTCCTCCCCTCTATCATAGGCGCTCTAACAATTTTCTATTCCTTGATCGCCGTTTGCGTCTTCGTACCCGTAGTCGGGGGACTCTTGTCACAGCATCCGAGTAGCTTAGAGGCCCTGGCCGCAGGAGTGGTAGGACTTACTACTTTTCTGTCAGGTCAATTTCTGATAACGACCTCTAACAATATACTACTACAACCTCATCTGCTCGCGCTGATAGCTTCCGGGATAACTTTCGCTGGCATCAGCATTTGGAGGTCACGAGTTTCTGGAAATAGCTAAATCCTCTGGAATGGTCCAATTGCAAAATCCGCAGTAATCTGGCCACTCCGTCCCACCAGCACCCCTTTTGACTAGATATAGAATTAATTCATTATCGCCTCGGGCACCCGCAACTACACTTTGCACAAAAATATTTATCATCGATGTCCTAGAAGCTACCGAACCGCGCCCACTGGTTACTTTTTCAATCCTGGGCTACTTCATTCTCAGAGACATATCTGAATCTTCAAATACCACATGACAGCCCTGCTTCTCTATATGCGATAATAACAGATCTTTCATATGTTCTGGTTCGTATCCCTGAATCAATCTTATACCCAGAGACGCAACAGCGGTGTCAGGAATCACATTGCGAGCTAAAGATCCCGTAGTTAGAAGACCTCTACTAACTAATCAACCGCAGGTGCTGTCTCACCTTTTCCATGTACTTCTGAAAGAAGTGATACTGTATATCGTTCATGTCTATCTCGCGACCCTGGATGTAAGATTGTTCGATATTACTGGTCATATCTAGCGGCGTCCCAGTAGTAATAAGCAGTGTCGCCTGCTTCCCAGGCTCGAGAGAACCGACCCTGTCACTGATCCCCATAAATTCTGCAGCATTTATAGTTACTGCCTTTAGAGCTTCTTCTTCAGGAAGTCCAAACGCCACAGCAACACCCGCTTCCCATGGAAGTCGGTTCGAGTATAAGGACCCTGAGCCGCCCGATATGGCGAACTTTACACCTGCTCTGTAAAGTCGCGCCGGCATGCTGTACGCTCCGTCATACCCCTCATAATCTCGACCTGGCGCAGCCATCGTTGATGTCAGAATTACCGGAATATCTTCAGCCACCAATCTATCAGAAACGTGGATGGCATCCGCTCCACCGCGAATTACGATTCGCAAGCCTTCTTTTTGGGCCCAACTAATTGCATCGTTGATTTGCCCAGCGCCATCAGCTGAGACCACTACAGGAATGTCCCCATCTAGAGCTGGAATCATCGCTGCATAACGTGAATCAGTTCGTATTTCTACACCCGCCATTGTGGCATCACGATAGGCTCTTGCTTCCGCAAAAAAATTATCGAGCTTCTGGATCTGTTCACCATAGGTCGGGGGAGGCTCCTGCGGATTAGGACCGAAACCACGTCCCCTCTGTCTGCCAGGATTTGGGTTGGGCCAGTTCACATTCAATGCCGCTGCTGATTTAAGAGACATTTCCTCCCAATCCCATCCTTCTAGGCTCATTGCTGATGACATGCCCGAGATGAGTCCGCCCTCTGGGGTCGTCAGGGTCACAAGGACTCCAGCTGTGCGCGTAGTACCGATATGACGACTCTCTGCATTGACTGCAACTTCAGCCCTGACATTGGGATTGAAGTCCCCGAGTTCGTTGACATCACTTGATACACCAACTGCTCCGATTTCACTTATCCCTACTGTGCTATAGGCATCAATAAGTCCTGGGTATATGTGCTTCCCAGAGACGTCTATAATCTTAGTCCCACTAGGCAGCGTGATGTCAGTTCCAACCGCACTAATCAAACCATTTTCCATCAAGATGATACCGTTCTCAATAACTCCGTCTGTAACGGTATGTATGGTAGCCCCACTTAATGCCACTGATTGCGATTGCGGAGGGACGGTCATTCGCACCTGTCCCATAGCGGTAGTCGGTGACAACAGGATAACAACCCAGGTCAATGAACCCACTGCCAACATCGTAACAGCGACACCACGAGCCATCTCTACATAGTTTTTCATATTTCCTCTTCTAGTCGTCATATTTATAGTCATATTCAGTTCCCCCCTCGCCGCTCAGCAACATTTCCGCTTCCGTTACTTTCGATGACAAGAATCGCTTGTATCAACTGGGTTCGCTCTCTATCAATCCGTTCCCGCATGGCCGCATCCTCCTCTAGAGAGAAATAACGCCTGCCATCAACCCAAGTCTGTTCAGCCCTAGTGAATTGAGATAAAGGGTTTCCGTTCCAGACGACGAAATCAGCATCCTTACCTTCTTCCAACGATCCAACTCGATCACCGATCGCCATCGCCTTAGCGGCTTGATTAGTAACCGTTGAAAGCGCTTGTTCTTCAGTTAGTCCTGTGCGCAGAAGTTTTCCTGCCTCCCAATTCATCCGGCTAGCAATTTCAGCATCGTCTGAGTGAAGCGCAGTGACGACTCCAGCTTCAATTAAGATTCTAGCGTTGTAAACCGAAGCATCATACGCTTCCATCTTGAATCCGCCCCAATCGCTCCATACGACTGCTGCTACACCAGATGCTGCTAGCTCCGGTGCAATTTTGTAGGCTTCTACCCCATGCTGCAAAGTTTGCACTCTGAATCCAAATTCCTCTGCAAGTCGCACTAGTGCCAGAAATTCATCTGCTCTATATCCGTGAGAAGATATCAGCAGTTCTTGCTCTAGAATGTCTAAGATTGACTCCATCCTGAGGTCACGTCTAGGTGGCATTCCTACCTGCTCATCTTCCCAACGTTGCCATTCTTTCTCGTAATCCCTAGCTGCTAAAAAATGATCGCGAATAATTTCTTGGGTTCCCATTCTCGTATCTGGATAACGCCCCTGGCGCCTCTTAGGGTTTTCGCCTAAAGCGAACTTTACTGTTCGAGGAGCATTCTTCAAAATCAAATCTTCCGGTAGAGAACCCCAACGAAGTTTGACGAAAACATTCTCGCCTCCGATAGGATTCGCTGAACCGTGTTTTATGTGAGCAGTGGTTAAGCCACCCGCCAATTGACGGTACATCGAAATGTTATTGTGAGTTAATACATCTCCCATCTTAACCTCAGGAACAATAGCAAAACCGCTCTCGTTCACAGCGCTCACACCCGAATGAATGTGGGGATCTATTAGCCCAGGGGTGACATGCTTGCCCGCGCCATCGATCTCCACTGCCCCACGGGGAGCATCGAGGTTCATCCCAACCTCTACAACCTCGCCATTTTGGATGAGGAGATCCGCATTATCCATCCGACCCTGCGGCCCCATGGTCCAGATGGTTGCATCACGAACGACAACTGCGTCTGGCCGCTCGGGGATCGAGCTGACCCCGTACTCCATCATTGGTCTGATAAAAGGAAGATCTATCTCAGGAACGTTCATTGCCACTGTACCCCGAGTAGCACCATCATATTCTTCTTTACGAACTCCTCGGAAAGATGGATCTGCCCCATTCGGCATAGATGTCCATCCATAGAATTCGTCACCCTCAACAGATCCGACCAAAAGAGCAACTCCTTCGTCATATCCTAGGTCTTCTGCATCGAAACGAACCTCAATCCGGCCTGTAGCAGTTATCACTTCAGCAGAAGCTAAACCAATCGAAGCACCATCAGGACCAGCTACATCTATCGAACCTCTAAGCCTATTCAAAGGTCCTTCTAGCTGCAGTGTGGCTTCGAATCCCCACTCATCATCAGACGTTATCTCCCAAGTACCTCTAGGATCAATCTCGGGAGCTCTAGTAACTCCATACGCTTTTCCATGCACCCATACGTCTCTCACTGTAGCCTCTTCAGTGAAGAGATCTCCTTCACTAACCACAAGATTAGCGACCTTGCCCTCTTCAATAGCTCCATGTGTGTTTTCAAGCCCTAGCCAAGCTGCTGGAGTGGTAGTAAGTGCTGCCAAAGCATCAGCCGACGAAAGTCCTCGAGCCACAGCCATCCTTAAATTCGGCAAGAACTCACTCATTGATGAGAGCCCGTCAGAGGTAAATGCAAACTTCACCCCTGCCTTGGCTAACTCACTCGGACTTGTGGGAGCAAGGTACCAGTGACGGAGATCAGCCAGAGTTGCGTTGAGTGCAGCCTCTGGGTCACTCACATCCGGTGCATCAGGAAAATTTAGCGGAATAATGAGGGGATCATTTCGACCTTCGAGCACATCCACTATGCGATACTCTTGTCCACTGCCTCTATACCAAGTATCTAAGCCATACTCCGAGCTAAGCTTGTACGCTCTTAGGTATTCTTCTTCGCTGTCAGTTTCAAACACTACCGGCTGGCGGCCCTGTATTGCATCATCTAGTGCACTCAGGCTCGCACTAGTCTCAGGAGGAAGGAACGCTCTATCACTTGCTTCATATGCTTCCCATGCTCTCCTATACCAATCTGTATCCATTAGGGTCTGTTTCATCAAAGAAATAGTGCCCATCGGAGAATTAGGGTAAGCGCCTCCTAGTTCAAAAGAACGCTGGAAACCAACAGACTGAGCAAAGTCAGGCCGAAGTATCCTTTCCCTAACACCCGTGTCTCCTAAATTTATCACCGAGGCCTTGCCGCGAAAAATCCCCTGTTTAGGCACTACAAGTGCGGTTCCAAACCCCTGTGATCGCAGTGTGGCTCTCCGATCAACATCATCCTGAAGATTTTCTGTAGTACTGAACCAAGCTCGTACTTGTGGATTCCAATGAGTTGGGCCTATATCTCCGCCTTCAGGAACTTCATCCATTCCTAGATCTGCGTGCGCGTCAATAAATCCTGGATATATCGTGTAACCTTCCACATTCCATACTCTCGCTCCTGCTGGAGGTGTTAGGTCACTGGTTACCTCTTGTATGAGTCCATCCCTGATCACTATAGTAGCACTCTCCATAACCCTGCCCGGAGTAGTTACCACACGCGCACCAACGAGTGCATGAAATCCAGTTGAGTTATCTCTCATACCATTTACAGGTTGAATCCGAGTCGCCTGTTGAGCCGAGAGACCCCAACTGGATAATATCATGAATCCTAAGCAGGCAATTAGGAGAAAAAGATGCTGCCTTAGGCTTTTCAAAGCTAAAAATTCGAACCGCAAACTCATATGAAGATCTCCCTCACTTAAATGAATATACTTCGACTGTGTAGTTTCTCTCATTCCAAGAGGTTCAACAAGAAACACAATTATGATTGTTGACAGCACCCATTCCTTCTAAAAGAGCCATCGTTTCTGGGAATGGCTGAATCCTCTGGAATGGTCCATTTGCCATATCCACAGTAGTCTGGCCACTCCGTCCCACCAAAGTCACATCAGCACCCTTTTCGACTAGATATAGAATTAATTCATTATCGCCACGGGCAGCCGCATGATGAACTGGGGAAAAACCATTTGTATCCCTAGCATTCACGTCAGCGCCAAGCTCCTCAACTAAATATCGAATCGACGGCATCCAGCCATCAGGAACGTGGCGATGGGCCTGACCCGCAAAACTTTCTCCGTACCCCACTCCTGACGCAGCGTGAATCGGGAATACCGCTGGATCACCAGCCGCCAATGGAGGCAAACCCGATAAATCTTCTCTGGCTGGACCTCTGCGTCTACCAGGAACTTTCATAGTCGCAATATTGGGATTCGCTCCATAGGCCATCAACAGCTTCATTGCACTGACATCAGTTCCATATGCAGCTCTCCAGAATGGAGTTCCACCAGTCGTATTCACTCTCAATTGATCGAAAGTGTATCCCATATACCATAGGTGCTTTGAAAGGCGAGCATTTGGGTCGGCTCCAGCTTTCAATAGAGATTCCATAGCTTCCAGGTAATCTACTTTCTGCTGCTTCTGTGCCCCAGGCTGAGGATACCTTGCCTTGGGAGCCCAGTGGACATTTAAAACTGCATAGAGTGGTGTAGTACCAGCCACACTAGCTGAAGTTACATCGGCCCCCTGGCTCACCAAATACAAACCCAAGTCAAAATGACCATTGATCATCGCCATTAGCAATGGACTGGTATTATCGCCTTGTGTGACTTGGTCGATGTCTGCACCTGCATCTAACAATGCTTTTGCTGACTCCAAATGTCCTTCTCGAACCGCGTGGACTAGTGCCGTGAAGCCCCCATGCCCACCGACAAGATCTTCGAAAGAAGACACCCCTGCGGCCACTGCACCATCGAGTAATTCACCTTCCTCTGCATCAATAAAAGCTTCTGGTCCTTGCTCAAGTACCGCATTCCCTGCCTTCACTGCTGTTTGTACTTGGCTAGTATTTGGTCTCCAGCTCGGATCGCCTCCACTAGCCTGTTGTCGGAAGGCAGAAATGACTTCATTTCTACGATCTCCTGCCATACGATCCATCTTGCCTCGGGACCTCATATCAACAACTCTGCTATATGCCTCTAGGTCAGCCCCATGCCTTGTCAAGGCTTCCACCCCTTGAACTCTGTTCAAAGCCGCCGCAAACATCAGTGGAGTTTGCCCTCCTTCATATTCTTTCGAATCCAATTCAGCACCACGATCTACTAGAACATCAATTCCTTCAACAGACCCTGAAGCAGCTGCATAGTGCAAAGCTCTCATTCCACTCAAAGCTGGCACATTAGGATCCTGTCCAGTCCCCAGTAAAACTCTAATCACTTTGCTCCGACCCATTTTGCTAGCTAAATGAAGAGGAGTATACTTACCCAAACGAGTCGTACTGTTAGCGCTCGCTCCTGCGGAGAGCAACATCTTCACCATTGCTAACTCACCGTTCTCTGCAGCCCAGTGTAGAGCGGTCATCCCGTCACCTTGCGCTGCATTAACGTCTGCACCTCGCTTCAATAAGCTGTACACTGTCTCGCTGTCATTCCTCATAGCAGCATCAGCCACAGGGGCATCAGCAGGGATGTAGTTCCCTGAAACAGAAATAAGCAAAAAAGCTATCACTGAAATTTTTCTGCCCAAGAAATTTATGATCCAACCAAACTTATCCAAGTGTAATCCTCCTGATTCCAATTAAATTGCTACTGAATTTATTATTCAGACGTTCAGCGATAATGATCCAGTGCTGTTGCCGAATGCGACCATATCATCAAAACCTAATTGCTGTAGGAGAGTCAACATAGCGTTTGCCATTGGTGTTCTATCTTCTGCAAAAATATGGGTATTCCCCGCAAGCGCTCCGTTCGCCCCGCCAGCGACAAATAGTGGACAACGCTTATGATTATGAAGGTTTGGATCGCCCATTGGAGATCCGTAGACGAGCATGGTTTTATCCAACAAAGTCGCATCCCCTTCCACGGTATTTTTTAGCTTTTCAAGAAAATAAGGGATCATGCTCACATGGTAATCATTGATCTTAGCAAACTCTCTGACAGATTCCTCATTCCCACCATGGTGAGAAGCGGGATGGAATGGTTTGTCCGATCCACTCTCAGGAAAAACTCTGGCGGAGGAATCTCTGCCCATCTTAAATGAAAACACTCTTGTGACGTCAGACTCAAAGGCCAATAACTGTAAGTCAAACATCAATTTCGTATGCTCGGAAAACGAGTCTGGAACGCCAGCGGGAGCCTCGGGAAGTTCTCTTGTTTCTCCGCTACTATTTCTAGCTTCGACAAGAGAAATTCGACGCTCTATTTCACGGACATCCTCGAGATAGCGTTCCAATTTCTGTTGGTCTGCAGCACCTAGCTCTCTCTTCAATTGACCGACTCTTCCAGTAATCCAATCGAGAATGCTACTATCCGTTCTTCTTCGCATAGCTCTCTCTTCGGCCGTTCCACCTGCTCCGAACAGTTGTTCAAAAGCAACCCTGGGATCACGAATGACAGGCAAGGGTTCTGTGGCAGAGGCCCAACTAATGGAATCCGTATAAACACATGTATAACCATATGCACACCCGCCAGACTGATTGATATTTTCAATACATAGTTGCATGGAGGGGATCGGTGTATCCTGACCAAATCTCTGTG
>JAPKDG010000005.1 GCA_028822645.1 Longimicrobiales bacterium
CACGAGCATCAACGTCGTAACAAAGCTCTTTCGCAGCCATTTCTTAATTACTCCTGAGTATAATTCTTAGAATGAAATCTGTCTTAAACTGGCTTCCATTGAAGAAGCTCATTTGTTTAGCCAAGAACAGCTAAAATATCTGATTCCCGAAGAATAAGGTAATCTTCTCCGTCCACATTCACCTCGGTACCACTATATTTACCATACAAAACTATCTGTCCCACTGAGACATCAGGCTCGATCCGGACACCCTCGTCTGAAAGTTTTCCTTCTCCTACGGCCACTACCTGCCCCGACTGGGGTTTCTCTTTTGCAGTATCAGGTATGTAAAGTCCTCCCCGCATTTGTTCTTCTTCTTCAACTGGGAGTACAACTACACGATCTGAAAGTGGCTTAATACTCGGTGCATCCTTCGTCGACATCCGAAATGCCTCCTACCTATCTGGTTAAGTTTTTGCTTCATAACAGCGTGAAACCCCTTCCGCCCCGAAAAAAGAAGCGCGACAGTAGGGAATCAAAAGTAATGTGACAAGACGAACTGTCAACGGGGGAACGAAAGGCCCTACACTATCTGATTGCCGCAGAGTCATCTACTTAAAAAACGTCCTGCTAGTGCAAGTCCATATAGAGTCAGAAAAGGTTCAAGGTGGTTTGCCGTATTTAGATGAGGTCCAACGAGTGCTCCATACCCCCCTGTTACAATCACAGTTAGATCTGAAACTCCCCACTCTCGGTGAATTCTTCGAACTATTCCATCGACCGAATCAACCGAAGAAAAGAAAATGCCACTTTGAATACACTCTTCAGTCCTTTTTCCAATCACCCTCTCTGGAACCAAGAGCTCGACGGAAGGTAGCTTGGCAGTTCGGTGTGTCAGCCATTCAATTCCCGCTTCTAATCCTTGAGCAATAACTCCACCGATGAAAACCCCGTCAGCAGTGATACAGTCGAACGATGTAGCCGTACCAAAATCAACCACTAAAACGTCTTTATCATAAATCGCTTTCGCTGCTAAAGTGTTTACTATTCTGTCCACCCCGACAGTCAGAGGTTCCTCAACTTCCAAAGTTATGGGGAGGGAACTTTCAGAATTCACCACAATACAGGTTCGTCCGAAAAGATTCTCCAAACTCTTAACCACAACAGAGGTGTGACCCGGGACTACCGATCCAACAACTGTGTGCCTAAGACCATTCAGGGAAATCTTCCTCGTATTTATCATAGAATTCAGCAGACTCTCGTATTCATCAGTGGTTCTGTCCTTACTAGTCTTGATTCTCCAACTATCAACCATTTCCAAGTTTTCATCCCGGACCAATCCAAATACGGTTTCACTGTTCCCAATATCTACTACCAAGTCCATCTTAGCTTCCTCACTTTCGGTCCACTCATTTTAGGGGTTTCTCAACGTAAGATCGGACGACGTTACTAGAATTTATATGACGCAAGCGTCCTTCCGCCATAACCAGCATCGCGCCAGATGGTGAGAAGCCCACCACAGACCCTTCCAGGCCACTGTATAGAGATACCTTCATACCAATCAATGTTGATCTCTTTTCCAGTTTTTCGATCAAACTCACAGGCAAGACGTTAGGTAATGGGTCTAGCAACAACCTACAATGAAACAGAATTGAACCTGCAAGTTCAGCGAGATTCACTACTCGATCGCAAGCCATGCCCAGTGAGGCAGCTTTATCTGTCAAAACATCAGGGAAATCGTTCTGTTTCTGGGTAACATTCAAACCAATCCCTATCACTACTGATTCTTTCCCACATGTTTCACATAAAATACCTCCGATTTTCTTTCCATTAATCTCAATATCATTTGGCCACTTAATTCCAGCACGCAACGTATCACAAACCGAATCAATCGCGTCAAGAACAGCTAGACCCGTAAGAGTGGGAACCAAATTGGGAGAATCATGAATAGAATGACGCAAAAGGAAAGACATCCACAAACCCATACCTTTCGGTGAATACCAACGATTGCCATTACGACCTCTACCGTTCGTCTGGGTTTCAGCAACGACAGTAGTGAAAGATGAGCCGCCTTCTTTAAAGAGATTTCTGACTCGTGAATTAGTTGATGTGAGGATATCATGTACCTCTAGTAGAGGTATGTCCCAATCAGACTGCCATTCTGCTATGGGCCTTCCTTCCCAAGTTGGTTCCATAGCCAAGAGCCTATCTCGAAAAGGTCAGGTAGACTGCTAAACTCGCACTCAAACACAGGCAATACATTGCAAATCTATGGATGATTTTCTTCTGGAGAACCACTAGGAAGCATCTAATTGCTAGTACTCCTGTAATACTCGCAACAACCATGCCCAGAAAAAAATTAATTCCATTGAAATCAAGTTCTTGATGCCGCAAGTCCACTAACTGAAGTGAAGTGGCTCCGAGTATAATTGGTATCGAGGCCAGGAATGAAAATTTTAAAGCTTCTTCGTCATCAACCCCTAACCAAAGAGCTGCAGCTACCGTCATCCCAGACCTTGAAATTCCAGGAACTAATGCGCATGCTTGAGCAAGGCCTACTGCCATAGCCGTAAATACGGTAATTCTTCCAACACTCTTACCAGCCGGTCTCAAATTAATGGCAGAAAGTACTAGGCCAGTTAATGAGAATCCGATAACCGGCACCCACGGATTCATAAATAATTTTTCCAATACCGCATTGCCCCACAAACCTATTAAGGCCGCAGGGATAGAAACCACTACTAACATCCAGAGATATCCCAGAGTGACGGAATCTCCTTGGCAACAACCAGTGATAATATCCTTGATAGAGCTTCGATAGACCGTCAGCACTGAAATCAATGTGGCCAAATGCAGAGCTACTTCGAACTGTACACCTGGAAGTGTAATGTCTAGAAGGTTTCTAGCTACTGACAAATGTCCAGAGCTAGAAACCGGTAAAAATTCAGTGACTCCCTGCAAGACTCCTAAAAAGATACTCTCCCAAATAGTCATCTAGAACCTAAGATTTCAGAATAGTATCTCTCATATAGCGGCACTACTTTAGCTGCTGAAAACCGACTTCTCACAACGCTGAGACCCATTTCACTGAATGACTTCCAAAGAACTGGATCAGATAAAAGATTGAGAGAGTGGCTTGTCATTGTTTCAACATCCCCGACTGTGCACAAAAAACCTGTCTTTCCATCAACAACCACTTCGCCTAAACCTCCGACGTTAGATGCCACTACTGGGGTCCCAGCCGCCATGGCTTCTAGAGCTGCCAGACCAAATGATTCTGAGGAACTAGGTAACAAAAAAAGATCAGCACTTGATAACAATTCATCGACATAGGAATGTTTTCCCAGAAAACTGACTTTGTCAGAGATTCCCAGAGATTTAGCCCTGTCCATTGCAATAGCTCGGTCAGGGCCATCACCAACCATTACTAGCTTAGAAGGCATTTTTTGCACTATACCTGAAAAAATATCGATCACATCCAAAACTCGCTTGACCGGACGAAAATTCGATACATGCATCACTATTTTTTCGTTCTCTTTAGCCAAAGTGTGACGATAACGACAACGTTCGGACAACTTACCGATAGCAATATCCACAAAATTTGGTATGACTTGTATACGATCTGGTGGGACTTCAAAATCACGTATAGTCTCATTTCTAAGAAAATCCGAAACGGCAGTCACCCCATCCGACTTGTGGATTGAAAATTGGGTGATCGGTTGGAAGGATGGATGGACTCCAACCAAGGTGATGTCAGTCCCATGTAAAGTTGTTACTACTGGAGGTCCTTCTTCGCCGAGCATTTCTTGGGCGATCCAAGCTGAAGTGGCGTGAGGTATCGCATAGTGTACGTGGACTAAATCCAAATCATGTGCACGAACCACATCGTGTATGGTAACAGCCAAAGCCAGAGCATATGGAGGATGCTCAAAAAGCGGATAATGCTCCATCTCTACCTCGTGAAAGAAAATACGCTCGTTAAACCTTCCCAAACGAAACGGTTGTGCATACGAGATAAAATGAATCTCGTGGCCCCTAGTAGCCAATTGGCTACCTAGGGCCGTAGCAACTGCCCCAGAGCCTCCAAAGGTCGGGTAACACGTAATGCCAATCTTCACGGAGAAAGGCCTTTATATATCAAATTCCATTTCATTTGTCTTAGCCCATTCTGTGAGAATTCTTGAACGCTGAATTTCTAGAGATTTTGTCCCATCTATCCGTAAGGTACCAGCCTCTTGTTGGTTTTTGAACCAAGTGACTTGTCTGCGAGCGTATCTTCTGGTCGCCATTTTCATTTTTTCAAGAGCTTGTTCTAAGCTACAATCTCCTTTCAAGTAATTAACTATTTCCCGATACCCAGTTCCCGTCATCCCAGGATCTCCTATCTCGAATCCAGTATTAAGCAAGTTTTGAACCTCTCCGACCAATCCCTCTTCTATCATTTGGTCAACTCTCTTGTTTATTCGAGCATTTAACACTTCTCTGGGCACTTCTATAACTACAACCATGCCACGTAACGGCTGTCGATTCGGTATGCCATTTTTGTGCCACCAAGAAAGAGGCCGACCAGTTAAAAGAGGCATTTCAATTGTTCGACTTAAACGTTGAGGACCTCCTTGGATCGCAATTCCTGCACGGTCGGGATCAAGAGTTTTTACCCAGCGTTCCATTTTTTCTTTTGGAAAAACAGCAAGAAATTGGCGAATAGCCCTTTTGCGTGCTTCTTCCACATCTGGTTCGCTGAAAATGGGGTTAGTAATAGATCGCAAGAAAAGGCCCGTTCCACCCACCAAAATGGGGACCCGAACTCTATCCTTGATTTCCTTGATCCAACCCGAGGCATCCCTCGCAAATTGCCCAGCGCTGTAGCTGGCTTTAGGAGACCGTACATCAAAGCCGTGATGAGGAACGGCTCTTCTTATTTCCTTGGAAACTTTGTCAGTACCGATGTCCATACCGACATAACCCTGCCTTGAGTCCATACAAATTATCTCTGCGTCCAAAACTTTGGCTACTGCAACCGAAAGTTTGGTTTTACCAGTAGCCGTTGGACCTACTATCGCCAGGAATTCTCTCACCGGCCAAACTTAGATTTTAATTCTCCCTTACCCAATCGAATGATAGTCGGACGACCGTGCACGTCATGATAGGGAAGAGCTGTAGCGAATAACTGATCGAAGAGTTCCTGCATCTCTTCTTTTGCTAGTTCTTGACCTGCCTTAATAGCACTTTTGCAGGAGAATACCATAGCTATTTTTTCATGCTGGTTCTTAGCAGATCTGGTCAAATCAGAACCCTCCATTAACTCTTGAAGCATTTCTCTGAAACAACGTTCAGAATCGAAATAAGGATGCGGAGTGGGAACTGAATGCACTATCACAGTATCCCCACCGAACCCTTCAATTTCAAATCCAAGACTCTTGAAAACTCCACTTAATGCAAGAGTCTCCGTGTACTCTGATCTGGACAATCGAATCGTCAAAGGAAAAAGAAGCCTTTGTCCACTTTCTGATTCGCTTTCCATATCTTCCAGGATTTTCTCAAACAAAATTCTCTCATGTGCAGAGTGCTGGTCAATTATGATTAATCCCTCTTGGGTTTCTGCTAAGATATAGGTGTTGAGTACCTGCAATAACTCAGGGATCGTCTGATCTACCACGGTAGAGTTGCTCGGTTCTTTGTCCGAAGTATTGCTAACTGGCGACTCGTCCGCTTCCAATTCAGTCCAATGACTCTTGGCTGACACAAAAAGAGCAGTCTGAGTTTCTTCCTCCTGAGATTCTTGCGTATTAATGGGAGTTGTATGCTCAGGTACAATTGATGCCTCCACCTGATGGAATGACGCAGCACTCTCCACAGAGCTCAGGGCACTCCTGATTCCGTTTTCAATCAATTCATCAACCTTACATGAACCATCAAATCGAACCTCTGCCTTGGTCGGATGTACATTTGGATCTATAAGCTCAGGTGGCAAGTTCAAGTAAATAAAAAACCATCCTTTGACCGATTCAGCTATTGTAGTGCGATAACCTCGGTCGACAGCTGACTTTAACTGGGAACTGCGAAAAGGCCTTCCATTCACAAAAAGGTGGGCGCGCCTGAAACCCTTTTTTACATATTCAGGTCTTTGAATAAGTCCTTGCATTTGGACTCCCCCCGATGCCGAGGTCACTGAAATCAGTTCCTCTGCCACAGGTGCTCCCCACAGTGAAGCGATTCTTGAGGATATGTCCCTCGCCGGAGAAATATCTAACAACATCCGATTATCAGATCTGAGCGAAAAAGCGACTAATGGGTTCGCCAAAGCATACATGTGGATTACTTCACTGATTGCCCTGGTTTCTGCCGAACTGGCTTTAAGAAACTTTTTCCGGGCTGGGGCATTGTAGAATAGATTGGCAACTTCCACTGTAGTACCACGCTGCCTGGCGATATCCTCAAATCCTGTAATTACACCTCCTGCAGCCTTGATCAAGTTACCTGTATCTTCAGTGTTTATTTTTGTCCAAAGCTTAACTCTTGAAATTGCTACTATAGACGAAAGGGCTTCTCCTCTAAATCCGAAAGTCGAGATAGATCTCAAATCATCTGCTAGTTTGATCTTGCTAGTGGCATGCCTATCCATACACAACAGAGAATCCTCTCTACACATACCAGATCCATTATCTGTGACACTAATAAATCTCTTGCCGCCACTTCGGACTTGAACTTTGACCCTTGTTGCCCTGGCATCCAGTGCATTTTCTACAAGTTCCTTTACTACCGACGCTGGACTCTCAACAACTTCGCCAGCTGCAATCTGATTGGCGACTAAATCTGGAAGCACTTGGATCGTTCTTGACATTACACTTCAATACAGTAGAGACGTTTCGCATTCGCAGTGGTTATTTCAACGATTTCCTCCCACTCTCGATTTCTTATTCGAGCCACCTCTTCTATGACTTTGTAGACATAAGCTGGTTCATTTCTTTTTCCACGGTATGGCACGGGAGCTAAATAAGGAGAATCGGTTTCAACGAGGATCCGATCTTCTGGTACGCTCCTTATGATTTCATCCATTTCGACATTAGAGAAAGTTATTAATCCGGAAAATGAGATGTAACCTCCCAGATCAATTCCAGCATGAAGAAAATCTAATTTTCCATGAAAGCAATGCAGAACAAAATCCACGGAACCCTCAAACTCTCCAATAATCTTTATGGTATCATCTTCCGCATTACGGCTGTGAATCACTGCTGGTAGCGCCATATCCTTAGACAGCTCGAGGTGTTTACGAAACCATTTTTCCTGTAATTCTTTGGGCGAATTTTCGTAGTGGAAATCCAGTCCAGTCTCTCCAATGGCTACCACTTTAGGATTGTTTGATGCTAATGCTTTGATTTCTTCTAAAGCCAAAGCAGTCACCTCCGATAGCTCATGAGGGTGTACGCCAGCCGTGCACCAAAGGTACTCAGATCCTTCAGAGAGTTCGACAGCTAGTCGGGCGTCTTCGAGGTTGGAAGATATCGTGACAGCACCAGTCAATCCACGAATTATCGCCCTTTGGATCGTTTCCAGGCGGTCTTTCTCAAACCGCTCGTCAGTTAGGTGACAGTGACTATCAAACACTCGCCGAAGCCGACACAGCGCTGGCTCGTTTTTTCTTGACAGCAGATTCTGCTCTGCCATCAAAATACCGCTGTATTTTCAATAGTGCTGGGGACGCTATGAAAATAGAAGAATATGTTCCCACGATGACTCCTATAATCAGCACAGTGGTGAAATCTCGGATTACCACGCCTCCGACAAGCAGCAGTGCTAAAAGAACCACAAGAGTTGTACCTGAAGTAAGAATGGTCCTCGGCAGAGTCTCATTAATAGATTGGTTAATGAGTACTATCGGCTCCTGTCGGCGGCCAGCTCTCGAATTGAGGTTTTCTCGAACTCTGTCAAAAACAACTATGGTATCGTTGAGAGAATACCCAACAATAGTTAGGATGGCCGCCACTGTCGGCAAGGCGATCTCAATCTTGAATATGGCCAAAAATCCTAACGTAATCATGATGTCGTGCACAGTAGCTATGATCGCTGCTAATCCAAAACGAAGTTGAAACCGGAAAGCGATATAACACAGAGTCAAGATAAACGAGAAAAGAATAGCCAATCCTGCTTTACTCTGAAGTTCAGCACCAATCTTGGGACCAACAGTTTCTGTCCTTACTATCGAGAATGAACTCTGTTGAAATGCTGCATCCAATTGTCGCTCTATTTGTTGTCTGACAACATCCACTTCCTCACCATCAAGCCCTGACCGAATTACAAATTCATTCTCTTCACCGAAGCGTGTGATAGGAGGAGCCTCTGCTCCTCCCAATGCAGACCTCATTTCTGCGGCCGATACATTATCTTCAAAACGCACTTGGATTAATGATCCTCCAGAGAAATCAACCCCATAATTCTGCCAACTTCCTATCGACAGGACGTTACTTATCATAAAAACAATGCCAAGAAGAATTATTGCTATGGAAAAAGTAGCTGCCGTCTTAGATTTCTGAATAAACGCATAATTTGCTTTGTCAAAAAGTCTCATTTTCTTAATCTCAAATGCTGATTGGGTCAGTTGAATTCCTGCGGGACAAGTGAATCAAAAACAAGGTTCTAGTCACATACAAAGCAGAAATAAAAGATGCCACTATCCCTATGGACAATGTCACCGCGAATCCTTTTACAGGCCCAGTGCCAAACTGGAATAGAATCAGTGAGGTAATCAAGGTCGTTACATTAGCATCCACAATTGCAGAAAGTGCATTTGCAAAGCCTTCATCGACAGCTGTCCTGGCAGCTCTTCCAAGTGCCAATTCCTCACGTATCCTTTCAAAAATTAAAACGTTTGCATCGACAGCCATTCCAACTGAGAGAATCATGCCAGCTATACCGGGCAGGGTTAATGTTGCGTTAAAGGCAGCCAGGCCACCTAGTACTAAAAGCGAATAAAACGTTAACCCGAATACCGCCAAGACTCCAGCCATCCTGTAATAGATTAGCATCACCAAAATCACGGCTATCATCCCAATTATTCCCGCCCGCATGCCCCCATCTATTGAATCTTGTCCCAAAGAAGGTCCCACAGTACGTTCTTCGATGATCCTCAAACGGGCAGGCAACGCACCTGCTCTGAGAACTAGAGCCAGGTCAGCAGCTTCCTCTAGTTGGGCACCAGCCATATCAATCACCCCGCTAGCTCCAATCCGGTCACGTACACTAGGAGCACTGACTACTTCATCGTCCAGCACAATAGCAATAAAATCACCGATATGCTGAGAGGTAAAGCGTGAGAATTGACGTCCGCCGGCACGGCTCAGTTCAAAACTGACCTGTGCTTGATTGAATTGAGGGTCTCGCTGTGCCAATGCATTTTCCAGCATTTCTCCAGTCAAGAAGGCTTCCCTTTCAGTAGTATAGAGTCGTCTGTAGTTCCTCGCCCCTATACCTACGATTTCTTGTTCCCAGTGCAATGACTGGTCCCTAGGCAAGGCTAGTTGTACTTCTGGTAATCCAAGAAAATAACTAGCAGTCTCTACGTCTTCTAGGGAAACCAAGTAGGTACCCTCTGTATCCCCAGATGCCAGGAGAGCTGTGAAGGGCCTTAGATTTAAAGATTGTTCTTCCTCTTCATCTACTACCGGATCAAGTTCTTCGGTGCCTACTGAGTCAGGAACTTGTCCTCCAAAAATTAGACTTTCGAGTTCATTCTGTGGGGCATCAAAGTTCGTTGCATTGCCCATCTGGCGGAGTGAATCAGCACCTACCGCTAAGACAATCTGTCGATCGATTCTCGATAAAGAAGATTCCAACCCAGCCGCAGGCACCACAAGCTTAAACTGCAAGAAAGCTGTTTGCTGAATCAGTTCCTTTGCCCTGTCCTGATCATCTATCCCTGGAAGTTCCACGATGATACGTTCAGACCCAATTTTCTGAATCAGAGGCTCTTCTACCCCAAATTCATCGATTCGGGTACGGAGAATCCTTTCTGCCCTGTCAATCATGTCGGACTTCTCCTCGGTAGACATTTGGCCTTGAGGATCGTCAACCTCTAGTACGAGGTGCATGCCTCCTTGGAGATCTAGTCCGAGCTTAATGGAATTATTCACTAAATAGAAAACACTGATACCAGCCATTACTATTATAGTAACTACCCGGCCTCGCACAGATTTAAACATCTGAATTATCAATCCTTTATTTCATAAGGGTTTGGGAGCATGTAACCTGACAGTGGCCCCACTACTCTGTCAATCTGATTAACACCATTCATTTGGTTTGGATGCTTTTGTCCCGAGCTCCAAATCAAACGGTTCCACCTAGAAGAACAAAGAATACAAGACTTAAGTCAACCTTACTAGTTTAGTTCCTCTAAATCATTAGCAAGTCTCGAATAAGACCTATAATTACAATTAAAGATGATCACATACAACAACTTAAATTAATTTTTCAATGCATGAAATATTTACATGTTTACCATTTCACTGGCCAGACCCAATATCCCTTTTCTGTTCGAGCAAACCACCTATATTGATGAAGTGTGTGGACTAAACTAAAGGAGCAAAGGGATTAAGAGACCTTGGCAAGAATTATGTAAACGACTCAATTTTTTGAATATTGAAGCCAATAAAAACTTAGCCCCTTTCACCACCTTTGGAATCGGCGGACCGGCAGACCTGCTTTTCCACGCTAAATCATCGGAAGAATTGGCAAGGATCGTATTGACGGCCAAAGAACTCGAAGTTCCATATTTTCTTATGGGCAAAGGAGCCAACCTTCTTATTGGTGACCGTGGTTTTCGAGGGTTGATGATAATATGTGAGATAGCTGGCATAGATTTCTTGGATGACAACATAGTGCGCGCTGGGTCCGGCGTCGCAACCTACCCTAACCTAATTACAGCTACTGTGGAAAAAGGGCTGGGGGGCTTACATCATTTTGCAGGCATACCTAGTACAGTCGGGGGGGCAATGTGGCAGAATTTACATTTCCTTTCACCCGCGCCTGATCGTTCTCGAACGATATTCATAGCAGAAGTTGTACAGAGTGCTCGCATACTCTCAGAAACAGATGGGATACGGATTGTCGACAAAAGCTATTTTAAATTTGCCTACGACTACAGCATTCTGCATGACCAGAAGGACATAGTCCTATCGGTAGACTTTGTATTAAAACATGGGTCTCCCCAGAAACTGCATCAAACAATGAAGGAAAATTTAGATTGGAGGAAATCTCGACATCCCGATCTCATAAAATTTGGAAGCGTAGGATCAATTTTTAAGAAGATCGAAGGTATAGGAGCTGGGCGACTTATCGATCTATGTGGTCTCAAGGGAAAAATGCACGGCGGCGCTCAAATTTTTGAACGCCACGCTAACATTATCATAAATCGAGGTGCGGCAACTGCATCTGATGTTCGAGCACTGATCGATTTGGCTCAAGTCACAGTCGCGAAGGAACAGGGCTACGAACTGGTGCCAGAAATCACTTTTGTTGGAGAATTCTGATCGAATTTCACACATTATTCAGAAACCGTTTATCCACGCGCGCAATAAGAAACGCGCAGACAATTCCGAGTGCGACCACCATTCCTAGCCATAAACCTACAGCATCCATTTCTCCCCAAAAACTCAAATAAATACTTACTGGCAATCCAATAAGCCAGAACCCTACCAGGTTGATAACCATCGGTATCAGCGTGTCGCCAATACCTCGCAATATGCCAGACGCTACCGCCTGAAGTCCGTCAAAAATCTGAAACAATCCTGCAATCGGAATAAGTTTGATCGCAAAAGAAATCACTGCGACATCCTGAGTATACAGCCCAGCTAAAAATCTTGGAAAAAAGAAGAAAGTGATTCCAGTAACAGCCATGACTACAGACACATAAAGTAAGCCAGCACCCGCAGATTTTTCAGCCAGAGGTCTGTCCCCAGAACCCACTGCCCTCCCCACTAGAACCGTTGTCGCCTGAGCTATCCCAACAGCAATCATAAAAGTTGAGCTCGCCAAGCTCATAGCGATCTGGTGGCTTGCCATAGCCACCGTGCCGAACAGGCCGGCTATTAATCCTATAACTGCAAAAATTCCATATTCGAGAGTAGTCTGTATCCCGATCGGGCAACCAATACGTAAAATCTTAAGCATGGCCAGCCTGGAAAACAATCCCATTTCCAAGGTATTGAGGTGGATTTTCAAGCTAGGCCAGCCACTTTTTAGTATAAACAAAACCATCAGCCACCTGCCAATCGCGGTTGCCCATCCTGCCCCGATAGCACCCATTTCAGGAAACCCAAGGTGGCCGAACACAAATATCCAATTGAGGAATATATTCGCTGTATTCCCAATAATTACAGCCAAGACAATAGGTAGGAAAAGACCTAGGCATTGCAGACTTTGTCTCAATATTAAAAAGACATACAGGGGTAATATTCCTGCTATCGATGCCAGTGCATAACCCGATGCAAGTGGAATAGTCTCAGCTGGCTGCCTCAACAGAGAGAATAAATTCTCGGCAGGAAGAAGTAAGATTCCAGTTATTAATGACAGTGGGAGGGTAATCAACAACCCTCTCTGTATTCCAAGAGATACGTTTCTCTCGTCACCTGATCCAACGGCTTGTGATATCACTGTATCTAGAGCAAGTAATGTTCCCGTTCCAAAACTACTCATCAGCATAAAATAAAGATGTCCTAGTGCAACAGCTGCCAAACCCGTAGCCGACAATCTACCTACCATTATAGCGTCCGCCGTCCCCATCAGGCTGATTCCTAATTGCACTGTAACTATGGGGATTGAATATTTATAGAGGGAACTCAAATGTAGCTTGCCGGGGATCATTTCATTTAGCAATTTTGATCTATCCTCCCACATGCATATTCTAAGAAACGCACCAGCATCAGAAACCGAGGAACACAAGGATTTCCCAGCAAACAAATCCAAAATTAACCTATCTTTATAAGGTAACAACAAATATGTATGTACCTTTCCTAGTTGCTACCGCAAATTTTTGGGCTATCATCGAGGTTGGAGATGGAACACTCAGGAAATCATTGGACTATCTTCTCTTTCTTTGAAAACAATTATTCGAATTGATACTCTATTAGACCATAAGTGGAGACCTTGAAATGTTTAGAAACATATTATGCTCATTGGCCCTAATCCTCTTGGTGTCTCCTGTGGATGCTCATGCACAAGAAGCTCGCAAACGTTGGGAACGGATGGCGCAAATTCGACGGGAAAAATTCGATTTGGTGCTCCCAGAAGTCATGAAAGAGAATGAAATAGACATGTGGATTGTAATGATGAAAGAAGGTCATTTGGATCCTCTTTATGAAGATCTCGGACGTGGTTACGTCGGTTCCGTTGGGTACTACATCTTTACAGATCAAGGAAACAATCAAATCGAACGAGTCGCTCTTGGTATCAGTGGCTATCTGCTAGAAGAAAATGGAGCTTATGACTTGGTCACTAGTGATTTTGATCTCAAAGCATTCGTGCACGCAAGAAACCCGGATAGGATTGGCATCAATATGTCCCGAGCGATAGGCGGAGCTGACGGCCTATCCCACTCCTCTTACCTTCAACTAATTGAAGAGCTCGGCTCACCTTATAACGACAGGCTAGTGTCAGCCGAAAAACTGATTTCTGACTTTCGCTCACGCAGAGTTTCTTCTGAATTAGTTGCATTTGGAGAAGCGGGAGAGATTTCACGAAACATCGCTGAAACAGCTTTTTCCAATGCTGTAATCATTCCCGGAGTAACAACACTCGAAAATGTAGCTTGGTGGATGATGGATCGCCTGCTAGAAAAGGGTCTAGGCTCATCTTTTGACATGCCTTCTGTTTACATAACTGGGCCTTTGGGAGTAGAAGCCACATCCAATGAACGGATCATCCAGCGAGGCGATCTACTCATGATCGACTGGGGGGTTGGTTACCTAAATTTCTATACCGATTTGAAACGTATCGCCTATGTATTGAAAGAAGGAGAAACGGCAGTGCCGCAAGGCTTACAAAATGCCTTTGACCAAGCCAGGGCCGCCAGAGATGTGATCCGGAAGAATATCCGTCCTGGACCCACAGCATCGGAAACTTTCGACCTCTTAAACAATCAACTCGAGGAAGCTGGATTCGCAGTTATGGATACTTTCAATCAACCCTCTGATGGTGACCGAACTGATGTAATCACAGGGAATCACTCTGTGGGCAACCTGGGACACGGAGTTGGACCTTCGATAGCTTGGTTTAATCCCGTGCGAATGACCTATGTCTTACACCCTGGCAATTTGCTTTCAATAGAGCTTTTTGCCTACACTAAGGTTCCAGAATGGTCTGGAGCAAAGGTTAGGATCCCCCTAGAAGATGACGCCGTCATAACAACACGAGGTGTTGAGTGGCTCTACCCAATAAACCAGAAAATTTTACTTATTAAGTGAGGCTTCAATGAAAAATGCAAAAGATGGAATGAATCGAATACAGACTATCCTGAAGATTCTCCTAGTAGGGATCTGCTTATCTGGAAATGAAGCCAAAAGTCAGCAGGGCCTAAAAATTTATATATCAGCAGATATGGAAGGCGTTGTCGGAGCAGTCACAGGAGATCAATTAGGCCCAGAAGGTTTCGAGTACTCCCGATTTAGGACATTCATGACAGCTGAAGTAAACTCAGCAATCAAAGCAGCGAAGAACGCTGGAGCTTCCGAGATACTAGTGAGCGATTCTCATGGCAATGGAGAAAATCTTTTAATTGAAAACCTTCCTAGTGATATACAATTAGTCCGCTCGTGGCCAAGGCCTCTGGGCATGATGCAAGGCATCGATGAAACCTTCGACGCAGCTATCTTTATAGGCTATCATTCCAGTACTACCAACACTAGTGGAGTCAGAGCTCACAGTTTTTCTAGCGCCAATTTGACGGCAGTGATACTGAACGGCATCCCCATGCCTGAAGCAGGGGTCAATGCAGCCATCGCAGGGCACTTTGGTGTCCCAGTCGTGATGATATCTGGTGACGATGCAATCGTAAAGGAAGCCCAGGATATCTTGGGTGCCTTAGAAGGAGCGATCGTAAAAGAAGCCTACGGATTCCATTCCGCCAAAACCATTATGCCAGAGAAGTCCTACCAGCTCATCGAAGAAAAAGTGTCCGCAGCTCTATCTCGTTTGGAAACATTCGAGCCATACCGATTGAAGCTACCTGTGACTGTAGAAATTTCCTTCAAAAATTATATGCCAGCTGAGATTCTCAGCTATCTGGATGAGATCGAACGTGTCGATGCACACACTATACGTTTTATAGGAAAGGATCTTCCGACAGTCTCGAAATTCCTCCAATTTATAAGCCACTATTCGCCTGGTATAAGTCCCTGAGAACAGATGGCAAATAATTAGATCGGCGTTGGAAACGCTGGTTCAATGTCCTTTAGAACAAAACCCGGGGCCTCTGACAATGTGCATAACCAAGATGGATGAAGATCGGGTTTTAATTGTATAGTCACCAATGCTGTTTCAGCCTTATTAAAATACCGCTAAGAGAGTAGGCAAGCTCTGCAACATTTTAATGATATCATCTTATGGGTTGTAGCTACATCGTAAGTGCCTCTGGATCTATGACTCCGGCATCTTCCAAAATCTCTCTAGATCTCTCGACGTACTCTAGTCCAACCAGAAGTCGAGCTGGGTTCACAAACGATAATCCCACATCCATCCCCCCAGCGTCATCGATCAACAAAACCGTAGGCACACCACTCTCATCTAAAAAACCCTGGGCTAACTCCGCTTCATATCTGTAGTGAAAGTAGGCGAGCACAACAGTGTTCAGTGGATGTCGGTTGGGTTCAGATACAGAATTTTTCATTGGGAAAACAGGGTAACATCAATGCCAGGAACTAGCTTCAATGCATTCTCGTAGTAGATTTTCCTAAGAACATCATCCGAGAGAGAAAGGCCGTACATCTTCCAAAATGCATGGTAATCACGGTAATAGTCAAAATAGTCATCGTCCGTTTCAAAAACTCGGAAATAGGTATAAAATTCTTCTTTGTTATAGGAGTCTTTTCCCATCAAGACACGGTCCTGGTATCTAGTCAGCCACTCTGCAGCAAAGCGTGGCTGCCTACCCAACTCATATATAACTGCTCCCAAACCCACATACATATTAGGCAAACCATCCAGAATCTCTCCTAATCGATCCAGATCGTGTCCCAGCCAGCCCAAATGCGCTGAAATAAAACTAGTATTAGGATGCCGACGAATGACATTGTATTGTTCTTCCATAACTTCTTCGAATGAAGCTTCTGCATCCGGGAATTGACGTCGTTGTGG
The DNA here is from genome assembly GCA_028822645.1 of Longimicrobiales bacterium. GTDB lineage: Bacteria > Gemmatimonadota > Gemmatimonadetes > Longimicrobiales > Gaopeijiaceae. The sequence goes on from JAPKDG010000005.1 coordinate 16,324, forward strand.
TCTCAACTTTAATTCTAACCATCGCTCATTAAAACGGTCGAAAGGTTGCCAGAATTCCGCTGGATCTGCGGAATGTATAAGCACTGGAATCCCCAATTCACCAGCCCTGTCCCACACAGGAGTCAGTCTTGGATCATCTACTGCAATTCGATTCCCCTGGATATCACGAGCACTGAGTCCAAGGGTTTTAAAGATTTTCAATCCAGCTGCACCAGCACGAACGTCATCCTCAAGTTGATCAGCGGCGTCTTCGCCCCAACCTTCTTCACCTACTCCTCGGAAATCCACATTCGCAAAGAAAATGAATCTCCCAGGGTTTTCCGTCGTCATTTTATTTAACCCGGCGGATAAAGTTACTCCGCTACCCCCCGACAAATTCACCATTACCGCCATATTCAAATCATCCATTTCCTTAACTAGAGCTTGTATATCTTGTGAAGTCATACTCTCAGCTCTTTGGTGTCCGTGTATATCTACAAAAGGAAACCGAGCCGACATCACAGGATTCTCTGGAACAATCAAAGTCGTGCGAGGCTCATATTCTTCAATCGTCATCTCTTGGACCCCCAGCAAACCCTCGCTTCCTAACAGCAATAACGACATAACCAAGAATTGAGAACCAATAAATCTCATCGCAATTTTCCTCATCAGTATTTCTGCCTCCTCAAAATCCATCAAGTAAACAAATAACCTAAATCAATTTCTATTCATTCGGAGAACCTTCGAGCAATCCTTCCAAATCTCGCTCTTCAGATCCATTCTCTGTACAAATTGCATATTTTTTTTGTTGAGAACCATACATTGCCACGCCCGCGGATTCACCTTTTTTATTTAAGATAAAAAATCTTACATCAAAAGCAGGAAGACCTCTACTGTTCAATAACCTACTCTCTACTGTGTTTGCTTCGATTCTCTTCAGAGCGCTCATCCCTGCATCGAGAGGAGACATCCCATGGCGCATGTTTTCGACTATCAGGAAAGAAGTTAGATTGTAGAGGTTGGCTTCACCTCTCCCCGTAGACCCCGCCACACCGATATCTCCATCGACATAAAGGCCAGCCCCTAGAATAGGAGAATCCCCTACCCGCCCTGGAATTTTCCAGGCAAGACCCGAAGTTGTCGTCACTCCACAAATATCTCCCGACGGAGAGATTCCGTTACAGTTAATAGTGCCCCAGAAGCTATTTTCTTCTATCAAACCCTCATCCACCATGGCCAGGCCCGCACGGTAAAATTCATCAGCCTTCGATCTCATCCTAGCACCGATCTCATCTCTGTCGCCTGAAGAATCTTTGAAACCTTTTCTTTTAGATGGGTCCAGAAAATGCTCAGGATCGATGCGACGTTTCCATTCCAACCAAAGAGCACGGGATTTTTCAGTATTCAAATCATCTTCTATAACGAATCCGAGTTGTCTGGCAAACTGCTGAGCACCTGAACCTGCTAACAGATGGTGATCAGTCAATTCCATAACACTCTTAGCAATCAAAGAAGGGGTCCGAATGCCTTCAATGGCTGCTACGCCTCCAGCCCATTTTTTAGGTCCATGCATGCAGCAAGAGTCCAATTGAACGACACCGTCAGCATTTGGTAACCCGCCGTACCCAATGCCTGATTCCTCAGGGTCTAGCTCAGGGATATTGACTCCAGCGATCAACGCTTCGAGGGTGTCTTCTCCTTCGATGATCCCTTTGAAGGCTCTTTCAACTGCGTTATAAGAGCCGCCGTTGCGATACCGATATCCACTTGTATCAGATATCACTACTGGACTAATCAATTTAGGAGTGAAAACATGAGGAGATTTTGTTCTGTTATTCGATCGTTTGCCTAGACCTACAGATCCAGCTGAAACTCCCACAGCAGTGGCCTGAAGAAATCTACGTCTGTTTATCTTTGTGTCCATTTAGCTATCTCCTTATGTGCCAGACAAAATCTCTGAACGACTTATCGATTGACATGCTTAATCAATAGTCGCGAGCAAAATCAACTTCGAATGTTTTGCATTGCTTTGCCCACTAGAGGACCAACTAATCCTCCAACAGTAGCTCCAATTACAGTCATTAATCCAATAGGATTTAGATACTGCAAGAAAGGTGGTCCTCCAGAAAAAAAGACGGATTTAATGATTCCAATAGTCAAAAATGTTCCGCCAACTGCCACCATCCCCTTGATAGTCCATCGAACTGTAGATATTTGACTAAATTTCCATTTCGTAATCAATTGACCCGTCCTAGGATTTTTCCAGCATGGTCGGGAATGCCCACTAATTCAACCTGTATTCCACTTTCAGCAGCTTCATCTCTGAATTCTTTCAATGCTAATGCCCCTGTAAAATCAACTCTGCCCACCCCGGTGAGATCAATTATAAACCTTCTGGCTCCAGGATTTAAGGGTAAGGTTTCATTGATTGCTTCCTGCATGAAAGCCGCAGATCCAAACCACAGTACTCCACTTAGACGGACATGGATGGAATCTCCTTCAGCCCAAGATTCACAAGAAGGGTTCAGTTCGCGCCAAATGTGTACACTTACAGCTGCAAGAGTCCCTAACAACACTGCCTGTTCCACGTGGGGAGACAGCATGAGCGTCAGGACAAAAGTCATCCAAGAGACCACAGCTTGCAGAGGTGCTACCCTCCAAAGATATGTTAGGAATCGGAATTGTATTAAAGGAACAGCTGCCGTGATCACAATAGCACCAAGCACGGCTCTGGGTAAATCAGCCAATAAACCCGCAAAAGGAATACATAGAAAAACCACCAATCCCGCCACAGCGCCACTCAACCGACTCCGAGCGCCAGATGAGTAATTTAAACTACTCCTTACAAACGATCCTCCCACAGGAAAACCACCAAATAATCCCGAGGCTAAATTCGCTGCGCCCTGACTAATAAACTCACGATCAGGGTTCCAAGCTATCCTCTGTAGCTTAGCATATTTACTTGAAATTGCAGCAACTTCGGCAAAGCTGACTAGTGCTATCACGATACTGGGGATGATTAGTAAATGAATTTGTGTCCAAGGCAAAGCCAAACTCGGACGAGGTATACTAACATCGATCGTCCCAATTGTAGCGCCGGTATAGTTTGACATTTGGGAGTAAACTATTCCGAGAACAGTAGCCATCAAGACTCCTGGTATCAGCACATGTATCCGTCGACTGACCAAGACAATCAGTACCGTCAAAGCCGATATTATAATAGTAACAAGATGCCAGTTTTCTGGAGATCCCAGACTTGTAATAGCTGCTCCAAGAACACTCCCTTCTTCTCGTGTTACCCCCAGCACTAAAGGTAACTGTGAAGAAACGATTAAAACTCCTGCGGCAGAACTAAATCCATCTAAGACTGGACGAGAAAGAAGATAAGAGATCCACCCTCCACCAAGAACACCTATTGCTATCCGCACTATACCAATAGATAAAGCCAGTAAGGCAGCGAAAAGTATAAATTCCTGAGATCCTGTCTCCGCCAAAGGTGCTACAGTGCTAAAAGTGAGAAGGGCTGCTAGCGCTGTCGGCCCCGTCTGTAAAATTGGTGAAGATGTAAAAAAAGAAGCTGCTATAGGAGCTACAATAGCTGAAATCCATCCATACTCCGGGGGCAATCCAGCTAGGTCAGCATAGGCCATTGAGGCAGGGATTAGGACTAAGGCCACACTGACCCCAGAAAGTATATCCTTTAGGCTATTCATCTCATACCTCAATTTTCCTCTTTTAGATCACAGGATAACTGGTGAAGCAATTCTCCAGATTCCTTGGCACGCCTTTCCCAGTGCAAACAAAGGTCTCCCAAAGGGCCCCATTTCCCTGATGTATAATGAGATCTCTCGTAAGCCACTTTGGCTAACTCTTCCAGAGTTTGTTTGGGTGCTAGTCTGAGCAAGTCCTTAAGGATTCCCTGACGATCGTGATCCTCTGTAGAAATGCCAATCTCAGCAGATAAATTATTCAGATCTTCCCTGAGCAAGATGAATCCCGATTGAACGGGAGCGAACAAACTGGACAAAAACTGTGGAGCTCCACTACGACGTGGATCAAGCAACCCTGAGGAGGCATCCAGGTGCCTTGGTAGGTCCTCTAAGGGGCCTAACAATTCAAATTTATATATCAAAGTTTCAGACAATAGCCTTGCCCAATCACCATAGACTGTCCCCTTTCCAATAGATTCAACTCTATCCAGATACATTGGCGCCCACGGTAATAGATGTTCCCAAAATAGAGCTGCTAGAGATCGCTCGATTAGGAGTGCACGCGCAGGTTCTTGCTCAGAAACCTGACTTTCTTCGAGTAAGGCGGCCAGTCCAAGGAGCCTGCCCAGATGGTCTGGATCATGGGGTACATCCCTTTGGAGAGCCTGCCAGAATCCAGAAATACGCCCCAAGGCTTCACCTCCTACAATACCTTCATTGCTTGTATAAACAGAAGCGTACGGAGGTAAATTGTGGCAAAAAATTTCTTGGTAAATATCCGAGCATGGGGATTCTGAAAAGCCAAGAATTTCAGCGAGTTTTATATGTTCATCCTTGGGGGGCTCACAAAATACGCCCAAGGCTCGGATCAATTCAACCACGAGGGATCGGGCCCCAGGAGTTACTGAACATTATTGCAATCTGTTTATCAGAGTTGGTATGCAGCATCCGAAGGCCTGCCTGGCCGGTCAAACCAACTCGGTCTTCTAGTACCGTCTGGACTGACGGTATCTACAGGCCGTGTGAGGGTCAACCATTCTCTAAAAATCCTAGATGACTTGTCAGTATCAACAAATATATCTCCTGGCCTATCTGTAGGATGAGACCTTGTAACCCTGACTGCCTGGTGCCAACAATGCATACCAGAAATAGGATCCGGATGTACTGGAAAGGTCAAATTCTGGTTAACCCCTAAGTCAGACCACCAAATACGTTGTGTATCAGGATCGCTAGATTTATAAGCCACCTTATCAGAAATGCGTCGCATATTCCACTTATTCCCTTCTCTATCAAGGTTGACCGCAGCCGTCACTTGGCGCTGACTTGCTACCTGTACTCTCCACCGACCCATATGATGACTACAAGCCACTACACTAGGTTTAATGGATTCCGTAACCCAAGCCTTCACGACAAAATATCCCAAGTCAGTCTCAACCCTCAATAGATCTCCAGTTACCACACCCAATGGATCAGCATCCAATGGATTTATCCATAATGGATTTGTGTGAGCAATCTCATCTAACCATTTGGAGTTACCACTTCTTGTATGAATTTGGACCGGAACTCGAAAAGTCGGTAGCAACACAAGTTGACCGTCATCCAGATTTTCCGGATGTATATGGCTCTTGATATAACCTGGCATAGCTAGCTCCGGCCATCCCCAATCCACCATAGTTCTGGAAAAGAATTCCAGTTTTCCTGAAGGAGTAGGAAAACCTCTTTTCACATCATCACCCATCAACAAACCCGTACACCTCAAGCCCTCACGTTTCGGACCTTTAGGAGCCGTAGTAGTGTGTGGTTCATTCGCCCTAGGTGCACTAGTGTAGACCCTGCCCTGCTTGTCGACCTCTACATCCTTAAGTTCGTCAGAATCGACATTTTCCGCATAAAGTGCACCCACTTCTCCTCTGATTTCAAACGCGCCATATTTCCTCATATATTCTAGTGTGGTGATACCTTCACTGGCGGCAGCTTCTGGAAGGCCTGGCACTGAATTGTCGAACATCCAAGAATAATATTCGTCTACGGAAAGGCGAGTTCCAGGATTTACTTTAGACTCGAAGTATTTCCGGATATTGAGCTCTCCTGTAGGGTCGATTCTCCAGGACAATTCCATCCAAAACTCATTTTCTTCCCAAACCTCTCCTGGATTCACTTCTCTTGTATCAGTTACGTCTTGGCCGATCCGTGTCCGTGCTGCTCTTAACACAGGTTGCCTGAAGCCGATCCACTGTCCGTTATATTGCTCATAGGAATGAACATCGTGACGCTCTGATGCCAAACCCATAGGAAGCACATAATCCGCATATTGAGAAGTTTCATTCCAAGTGGGCGTCAGAGCAACATGCATCCCCACAAGGTCCTCATCAGTCAGTGCTTGTATCCATGAAAACCCATCTGGATTAGTCCATACGGGATTATAAACTCGCGTAAAATAGGTATCCAGCTTGCCCCTTCCCTCCAACAAAAAATGAGGAAGAAGTATAGACATTTCATGATAAGACAGAGGATATTCCTTGGGCCATATCAACTCATTCCATTCGTCCGGACCTTCGGGACTATGCATAGGTTTGGGAGAGAATCTATTCCAAGCCGCTAGGTGAGTTCCTCCCTTCGTAGCCACCGCTCCCATAAGCGTACAAAGTAAATATAAGCTCCTGGAAACCTGCCATCCACCCAAATTACCTGAAGCCGCACTACGCCAATTATGAACAGAAAGTTTGTTGCCAGCTCGTGCCACAGTCTCAGCTATTTCCTTTAGGTCTTCCGGATTGACTTGAGCCTCCGAAGCAGCATAATCAAAAGTAAAGTCCGAATAGACATCTTTCAAAAGCACTTGAAATCTATCAAATGTACATTCTTCTTGAGGATGACAGGAACGCATATATTCCTCCCAATTCCACCAAGAACAAACAAATTCACTGTCATACAAGTCATTCTGAATTAAGTAATTTGCAATCGCCAAATTAATGGAGGCTTCAGACCCAGGATATGGAGAAATAAAATGGTCTGCGTGAGTCGCTGTGTTAGACAATCGGGTATCAAAAACTATGACCTTCGCTCCACGCTCACGAGCTTCGATAATTCGCTGAGCATGTGGATTGAAATAATGCCCGGTTTCAAGGTGGCTAGAAATTAAGAATATCACTTCTGCGTTTGCGAAATCTGGGCTGGGTCGGTCCGAACCTACCCACAACTGAAAACCCACTCTCGCACTAGAGGAGCAAATATTAGTGTGTGAGTTGTGCCCATCTACTCCCCAAGCACCCAAAACATTATTTGCAAACCCATCTTCACCTGGGCGACCCACGTGGTACATTATTTCATTCTTTCGGTTCTCTGTTAAGGCTTTCCGAAGCCTACTAGCAAGGTCGTCAAGGGCTTCGTCCCAGCTCACTCTTTCCCAGTCTCCTTCACCTCGTTTTCCTTTTCGCTTGAGGGGGTACAAAATCCTCTCTGGGTCCTTAATTTGGTTCAGAGTGGCAGGTCCTTTCGCACAATTCCTACCTCTTGACCCTGGATGTTCAGGATTTCCTTCAAATTTCTTTACTTCCAGGGTCTCTCGATCCACATAGGCCAGTAGCCCACAGGCCGATTCACAGTTGAAACATGTAGTTGGTACCAGCATATATCGCCGTTCTACTTTCTTGGGCCATTCAGTCGACTCTAACTCAACCCAATCATCCCATCTTTCCTTAGGGGGAAATGCAGACAGATGGACCCTACTCGGCCCAGGGTAGAAAGTTTCCCCTCTTGCTTCAACGTCTTTTCGAGCTACCGAAACCCGATTATTTACCCGATCTAAATCACTCACAATAAAGCACCCCTTGAAAACATTGTCCTAAGCCAAAGGTACGACTTGCCCAGCTTGTACATACACATGCTCGTAGATTGCCAGACCTACTAAACCGAAGATCAAAGCCACTGCACCTATCGCGGGGGCCAATAACCCAAGAAAAGATAGAAGCGTACTTAACCAAAAAAGATTCTTAAATTGTCCTTTTAGAATCTCATCTACTGCTAAGCGTTGGTGTGCGGATCCGTGAGGCAAGCTGAGTTCTCCAAACACCATACAAAGATGCAATATCGATGCAATCTGAAAACACGAAGTTAGAACTTCCACTGATTCTGTATCCACCCAACGAGAAGCCAATGCCAATATTCCAGCGCCAGCAAGAACTGCTTGGACAAAAAAATGGATTGGAAGAAGTGGGTTTTGCCATAAGTCTCGGGCTTTAGCCTGAGCAAACAGATACGCTGTATATATGGCTGTCATCACGGCAAGAGGAAATCCTATCCAGGCGATTTTCCCCTGTAAAGTACCCTCTCCTATCCAAGACAAAGCTCCATGTAATACCAACACTGCACCGTAAGCTCCGATCACCAATCCCCCTCGGACGAGCCAGCTCTTCCACTGTGGTCTAGTAAAGATCATATAAAACCTCTCTGGATGCTCCAAATCCCAAATCAGGAGACCTCCAGTCACAGCTAATAGTGAGGTTCCCAACAGTGGAGTGCTAATACTCCAAGTAGGACTATTAGCAGACATAAGACCCAGTAGCATCAATAAGACCGGTACTATATATGCACCAGCCGCAATAGATTTAGTCCAAGTATACAAACCGACCCTCCAATCCCAAGGGACGCTATGCGATACATCATAGGATAGAACAGCTGCAGCCGAACTATTCTGCGTTCCAGGGTGGCCAGATGTGACTTTATGGGGATCGGTATTCTGTTCACTCCACATAAACAAACCACCTGGTGGACGTTTAGCGGCCAATGGATCCAGAGTCATATTGCTAGCCCCTTTGTAGAACACCTTAGGGCGAGTACCCTTCTCAGGTTTTCGGACTGTAACTGGCTCTTTGGCTATAATTTGGTTGACCTTTGATAGAGGATCCGTCATATCGCCAACAAGGATGGCTTGAGTCGGGCAAACAACCACACATGCTGGTTCAAGCCCAACATCGAGTCGGTGTGCACAGAAATTACACTTTTCCGCTGACTTGTCCTCAGGATTTATAAAAATTGCATCGTAAGGACAAGCGGCTATGCAAGCCTTACACCCAATACAGGAAGATTTATCAAAATCAATGATTCCATCAGGGCGTGCGTGCATAGCTGAGGTCGGACAAGCTGGTACGCAAGGCGCACTAGAGCATTGGTTGCATCTAGTCACTTGGAAAGACCTTCGCGCCTGTGGATAACGACCTACATCTACATATTTCACATAGGTTCTAGTTACTGAAAGAGGAACGCTATTCTCAGACTTACATGCTGTGGTACACGCGTGACAACCTATACACCTTGTATGATCCAACACTTTAGCCCAAATCGGACTGGATTCTTTCAATCCCTCTGATTCTTGTGCTCTAATCAATCTATTCACTAAACCTGTTCTGAAATCATGAATTTTCTTCTCACCATTATCATCGTGCTGTCAAACAAATAGTAAAGAACCGGCACGAGGACCAGAGTCAAGAAGGTTGCAAACAAAATTCCTACTATCACCGCGATTGCCATTGGACCCCACCATGCCGCTTGCATACCACCCCAATATAAATCTGGATTCACCCTCGTGAATAGACCTAAAAAATCAAAATTAAGTCCGATGGCCAAAGGCACCAACCCTAAGGCAGTAGTCAGAGCGGTCAGGATCACTGGGCGGAAGCGAACTTGACCACCTCGTATAAGTGCTTCCCGTATGCCAAGGCCGTCCCTAGATCGGAGTATATCAATATAATCGATCATCACAATAGCATTATTTACAACTATGCCAGCCAAAGATATCAAGCCTACTCCAGTCATTATAATGACAAACGGCATACGGAAGATTATAAGTCCCCAAAAGACCCCAGCCGTAGACAGCAAAACTGAAGTAAGGATTATCACTGGTTTAATGACAGAATTAAATTGGGTCACCAGAATCAAAGCAATCAATCCTAGACCCAAGAGAAAAGCGGAGACCAGAAAATCCATAGCCTCCTTCTGATCTTCTGCCTGCCCCGTGTAACGGAGCTGATAACCAATTGGCAGGCCGTTTTCAGAGAATTCACTTAGCACACTTGTCACTTCCGCTAAAACAGCATTGCTATTCAAGCCAGCTCTGGTATCAGCACTAATAGTGGCCATCCGAACTTGATTTTTACGGCGAATGCTACCTAGGCCCTCGCCTACTTCCCAGTTCGCTACGGATAATAACGGTATCTGATTGCCCTCATTCATAACAGTCAATTGACTGAGGCTCTCGAGATCGTCTCGATACCGTTGTCCTAGTCTGACCACAATGTCATACTCATCACTGCCACTACGATATTTAGCTGCCTCGACACCCTGAATGGCTCCTCGGATCGCAAGCCCCACATCTCTACTGGATACTCCATAAAGAGCCGCCTTTTCTCTGTCCACATAGACAGAAAGTTCTGGGCGGGCTTGATCCAAATCACTTTCTAGTCCCACCAATTTCCCGTAAACAGAATGATTCTGTAAAGTACTCAAAACTTGATCGGAAAGTTGCTTTAGTACTTGTGGGTCCTCACCTGTCACTTCGATACTGACCGGCAATCCCTGTGCAGGACCCGATGCGCTCTGATCCACCGTCACTTCCGCTCCAGCCACATCGGTCCCCAAAGAGGTTTGCATGTCAATCAGGAGATCTTTAGCGTCAAATTGACGACTACCGAAATCAACCATACTTACGGTTACCCGGCCAGAATTCGGGCCAGAAGCACCACCACCCATCGGGTTGCCACCGCCAGGTCCTGACCCTATTGTCGCAACTACAGAAGAGGCATCTACAATCCCTTTGACTCCAGCAATCGCAATTTCCAGCTTCCGAGCCACCTCATCAGTGGCTTGTACTCGACTCCCAACTGGAAGTTGGACACCTACCATAATGTTTTCTGGGGGCATATCTTCTGGAAAAAATTCTACTCCAGAATTTGTCCAACTAAACATAAATAAGGTGAATCCCAACCCCATCATAGAACCAATTAGTACCGATTTTCTATGGTCGAGAGCAAACTCCAGTTGCCTAGTATATACTCCAATTGCTTTCGGTACCCACGCATCTTGAAATTTCCTGGAAATGTTCCTTACAAAGAAGTGATAAATTATAAAAATCGACGCAACCAGGGTCAGCGTGACTATTGCAGCCACAGGACTGACCATTGCTAGGACAATGAAAACCAATGCTAGCATACACCCAAAAGTTCTTCTGGCTACCGACGTCATCTTCTGTTGAGGTTCATGCTCCAGACGAAGGAATGATGCACACAAGGTGGGGACTATCACCAAAGCAACAAACAGAGAACTTGAAAGGGCAATCATCAACGTAATAGGCATGAAGCCCATGAACTCTCCAACTTCTCCTGGCCAGAACATAAGAGGTGCAAATGCAGCCAGCGTGGTTAAGGTTGCAGCTATCACAGGTCCCGCCACCTCTCCAGTCGCTTTCTTGGATGCCTCGCGCTTATCCCAACCTTCTTCTACATAACGGTATATATTTTCGACAACCACAATCGCGTTATCGACCAACATCCCTAAAGCCAATATTAATGAAAACAGAACAACCATATTGAGAGTAATCCCTAACATGTTTAATACCACGAAGGTAAGTAGCATAGATAAGGGTATTGAAATCGCAACGAAAAGTGAGTTGCCAACACCCAAAAAAAACAGGAGGATGGCAACTATAAGTATGAGTCCGGAGATGATATTGTTCTCCAGATTACTCACCATATCGGCAACGCCGACTGACTGATCAGAAGTGATTTTGACAACGGTTGTCGGAGGCAGGACTGATTCCATTTCGAGTACTGCAGACTTCACCATGTCCGATGTCTCAATGATGCTATATCCAGAACGTTTTATCACGTCTAAGGTGACCACAGGGGAACCATCGAGACGAGCAAAGCTTGCCCTGTCTTGAAACCCGAACTCTACCTGGGCCACATCACTGACATAAACTGGACGTCCAGATTCTGCTTCAATCACAAGATTTTCGATTACTCTCGGATCATCAAATTCTCCGTCCACCCTCACCAAGTAAGTAAATGATCCTACATCAATTGAACCACCAGGTATATTCACATTCTCGTTGCGAATGGCGTCTATTACATCGCTTATGGCGAGACCATAAAATTTGAGCCGATCTAGTTGCACATCTACCTGAACTTCCCGCTCCAATCCCCCACGAAGCCCCACTCTCAAAACGGAAGGTATCTGTTCAATTTTCTCTTGAATGTCTTCACCGACCTCTTTAAGACGGACCAAGTCATATTGTCCTGCAAGATTAACCTGCATGATCGGAATCTCGGAAAAACTAAACTCTATTATAGACGGATCTTCCGCTTCAGTAGGTAATTCTGATTTAGCGAGATCCACCTTTTCTCGAATTTTTTGGAGTGCTTCATCCAGATTCACAGAAGCTTCAAATTCAGCAACTATACTAGAATAACCTTCGACTGAAGTAGAAGTCAGATCTTTTATATCCGAGATGGTCGACAACTCTTCCTCGAGAGGGCGAGTCAAAAGACTTTCAATATCAGCTGGAGATGCTCCAGGATAAACCGTATTAATAGCAATAGTAGGGATTTCAATTTCCGGGAAAGATTCTCGTGGAATAACCCTGTAAGATATAAACCCTAAAACAGTTATGAAAAACAGTAATACCCCTATGCTGGTCCCATGGTCGATAGCCCAACTGGTTGGAGCAAACTCTTTATATTGTCCAGAAGGTTTTTCAGATTGCAAATCCACTGGTCGCTTAATGCGTGTGTCATCTCCAGGGCTGTCAGTAATAGTCATATATGCTTGTACCTTATTAATTCCCGACGATGTTGACTATGTCCCCATTTGAAACCAAAGTCTGACCCACAACTATGAGCTGCTCTCCTGCATTCAATCCGCTCTCGATCACGACCCTATTTTCTTGACTCGGTCCTAGCTTCACAGGCCGAGATACGGCACGAAATTCTCTGTCCACTCGGTCAACCAGATAAACAACATACCCATTTTCAGTCCTAACCAAAGCTTCTTGAGGAATCACAATGACATCCACAAAACTCTTCCGAACTACATTGACATTTGCAATCATCTCCGGCTTGATCATGGCGTTGGGATTATCCATTTCCAGCTCTACCTTAAAGGTTCTATTGCTTGGGTCTACAGTTGCACCTACGTAGCTTATGACTCCTTCCGAACTCAGTCCTAGAACGTCAAAAATAGCAATCGCTCTGGTACCTACTGAAACGTCCAGTGCATACCTTTCGGGAACACCAGCCACCACTTTTATTGGACTAAGGGAGACTATGCGACCCACATCCCTGCCAATGTTCACCATGGTCCCTACTTCTACCATCCTATCTTCTAGTACACCGTCTATAGGTGCACGAATCACAGTATTCGCAAGGCGTACCTGAAGGATTGCCAAACGGGCATCAGCTTGTTCTGCAGCATATTTCGCCTGTAAATAGGCCAACTCAGATCCCACTTGGTCATCCTCGAAAAGATTTTTTCGTCTCGCCCAAGTTTCCTTTGCTAGATTCGCTGCAGCCCTGGCTTCTCCCACTTGGTTTTTCAGGATTTGGTCGTCAATTTTGAACAATTTTTGATCTTTTACTACTGAGCTGCCCTTTTCCAAATTAATATTAAGGACCACCCCTGATTCTTGAGCTGAGATTGTGACATCCTGATCGGCGACAGCAACACCAGTAAGGTTGATCATCTCTGTGAAAGACTGGAGATCTAACCTTAAAGCCTCCACGTTCACTAGCCGAGCTGATCCCTCGATCAAAATACCCTGCTCCTTGACGCGGATGGAGTACTCTGCTTCAGGACTGCCGCCACAACCGTAAATGAACACCCAGAACAGTAAAAGTATTTTAAAATAAAAACTTCTTACAAGCCTGTTTATACCTGTCATTCGTTCGATCACCTTAATAATTCATTCTGAGAATCCGAATCGACCATGGGAACTTTTCCCACCGCTAAATCCAAGTTGGCTTGCGCCACTAAAAAATCGTATACCGCTCCAGCATAATTGAATTCACTTTGTCTAAGAGCTACTTCAGCATCGGTCAGTTCTAGTGGCCCCATCATTCCTTCCCTGTACTCTGCACTGACTATTTCAAAGCCACGCCCGGCCTGCTGTACCGCTTTTTGTTGGCCTCCTGCTCTCAACTTCGCTTCCTGAAGCCGATTCCACACGGTCCTGATTTCAGCATCCGCTCTGGCCCTGGCGAGACGCCCCTGAGCTCGCACTTGCCTCAGGGCTGCCTGTTTCTGGTCAATCCGAGCATCCTTAGAAAATCCACTAAACAAGGGCCAAGTTACTCTGAGCCCAGCCTGTTGTGAAAATGCTCTAAGTTTAGGATCAGCGAAAAAATCTGGACTACCATTTTGCTGGGCTGTCACCCCGTAAGACCCGAAAAGCACTATCTCTGGCAAGTAACGGGATCGCTCCATTCTCAATTCAGCACTTCTCAAGCCTTCAGATTGCTCTAATGCCCGCAGATCTGGCCTTTCCTCTTGTGCTGTACTAAGGAGACTTTCAGGCAAGACTTCAGTTTCTAGACTCCAGTAAGACAATTCCAAAATTTCCCGGTTCGCAGCAGAATTACTTTCTACATTGTCTAGAGATATCTCTGCCAAAGATCCAGTTACCATTAGTTCTTCTGATTGCTCTATAACAAGTTCTATGGCCAAATCTCTTTTCAATTCCATAACAGAGCTCTTGGCTTGTAAAAAACTAGGTTCCAAATTTGCCAGCTCTACCTCCAGCCTCAGTACATCGTAATCCGTTGCTAAACCAACTTCTCTAAGTGCACGGGTCTCATTCAAAGATTTTTCCAGTCTCTCTAAAGAATTACTAACTAGTCGCACTTGCTCCTGAGCCAGTAGTAAACCGTAGTAAATCAATCTGACACGTGTCACCACTGATTGTATTCTTCCACGAACACCTTCGCGTTCAATATCTCGAAACCGAGAAGCAGCCTGCAATCCACCAAGAATGGTCGGGTTAAATAGACTTTGCTCTACGTTGATGTTGCTCTGCCAAATGTTATCAGACCCGAACTGCACTGGAATCAGCTCCGATGGATCTGCAGAAGGATCGAAAATGATGGCGGGGAGAAAATTAGAAGCAATAGCTAAATTCCTACTATAAGCCGCAGATGCATCAATGCTCGGGAATAGACTACTTTTGCTTTCCGATACCTGTTCGCTAGCTATTTCTAGAGCTAAACGAGCATCTTTTATGTCTTCACTCTTTTCGAGAGCCATCCTAACTGCCTCTTTCAAGCCAATTGAATTCTCCTGAGATGCTACCGATTCGAATGAGAAAGCCAATAAAACACAGATACTACAGATATAGAGAGGTTTAATCATAGGCCTTAGAGGTTTCCCTTTCCCCAACCACTCCCTAGAAGTAACACTGACGGAGATAGCCGAATACGATTGTCAGCCAGCTTAGACACTGACCTACCCCACACTAGCCCCCATGGAGAAATCAGCAAATATAGTGTGTGCACCACCTTAACAACTGCCCCTATGTTCGGCATTTCTTGACTTACTGAATGGACTTCAAGTTACTCATAGTATCTTTAACCGCATCTACACTACTCATTAGAGCTTTTGTCTCCACGTCAGTGAGCTCCACCTCAATTATTCCTTCGAGTCCCTTCGCACCTAAGACACAAGGTACTCCGAGAAAAATACCATTGTAACCGAATTCTCCCTGTAGATATGCAGCACATGGAAGAATTCTTCGCTTATCCTTCACTATAGACTCAGTCATCTGAACCGCAGCAGCCGATGGCGCATAATAAGCACTGCCAGTCTTGAGGTGGCCTACTATTTCAGCCCCTCCTTTCCTTGTACGCTCTATAAGCGCCTCTATCCTTTCTGGGCCAATAAATTGAGTCAAAGGTATTCCGGAAACCGTGGTATAGGAAACCAAAGGAACCATCGTATCTCCATGGCCTCCGAGAACTAAAGCTTGGATATCCTCAACACTTAGTCCCAGTTCCAGGGCTATGAAAGATCGAAACCGTGCAGTATCCAAGACTCCTGCCATCCCTATCACTCTCTCTCTCTCAAAGCCTGTTTCCTGAAGAGCCACATACGCCATGACGTCCAAGGGATTTGAAACCACAATCACTATGGAATCAGGAGCCACTCTGGCGATTTCTTGAGAAACAGACTTCACTATGTTCGCATTGGTTTTCAAGAGATCATCCCTACTCATTCCTGGCTTACGAGCGATACCCGCAGTCACGATAAAAATATCAGAACCTGCAGCCCGATCATAATCATTACATCCAATTACTCTAGAATCGAAACCTTCTACTGGTGCACTTTCCCATTGATCCAAACCCTTGCCTTGTGGGATCCCTTCCACTACATCGATCAGTACAATTTCACGCGCCAATTCCTTCTCTGCTAATCTCTGAGCGCATGTAGCACCCACATTTCCAGCCCCCACTACTGTAATTTTTTTTGTACTCATAAGAACCTGAACATAAAGTGTTTAAAGTTGTCGATCAAATGGTCATTCAAGACAGTAAGTTACCCAATCTTTCCTGATTCATCCACCTGTCTGAGATAATGCCACGAGGCCCCCGGACCCTTCCATGCTTCCCTGGATCAGATGATGCCTTTCTGGCTTGATCCTCAGTGTCTCTTCAATCAGAGGAACAATGTCTCTGCCTTCGCGAATAGCATCTCGAAGGTTTGTTTGGATGTCTCCGAAAAGACAGGGTCGAAGTTGTCCGTCTGCTGTTAATCTCATCCTGTTACATTTATCACAGAAATTATGACTCATAGGTGTTATCACACCTACGGTACCCTTGGCTCCGGGAAATTTAAAATAGGTGGCAGGTCCATTTCCTATTGGCCCAACCACTGGACTCAATTCTGAAATTGATCGGAGCCTAGAAAGTACTTCCTGGCATGACACATAGTGTTTTGCGCTCAGATCCAGATTGGATCCTGTCGGCATTAACTCTATAAACCGTACGCTCCATGGCTTGTCTTTAGTCATAAGGGCAAAATCTTCTATCTCGTCATCATTTTGCCCGCCTATCACCACCACGTTGATTTTTATGGGATGGAAATCCAGTTCCTCGGCAACCTCAATCCCTCGCATGATTCGGTCAAAAGATCCTGGCCGTCTAGAAATGGCATCTACCCGGGTAGCTTTCAAGGAGTCCAGTGAAATGTTGACCCTATTGATACCAGCATCTCGAAGACTATGCCCTTGTTCAGCAAGCAGAATAGCGTTGGTGGAAAGTGATATATCTTCAATCTCAGGAATTTTTCTTACCATTTCAACTAGTTGTGGCAGATCTTTTCTCACCAAAGGCTCTCCCCCTGTGAAACGTACCTTTCGCAAGCCCATGGGACCCATTATACGAACGATATCTGCTATCTCTTCGAAACTCAGAATGCTCTCTCGTTTCAACCAGTCAAGTCCTTCCATCGGCATGCAGTAAACACAACGTAAGTTACATTTGTCAGTTACCGAAATTCGCAAATACTCAATCTTCCTACCAAATTGATCAATCATCTCATCACTCTGGTTCAGTAAGCTGTGGAGACCCAGGAGTTGCCCCTTGCGTCCAATCTTCTCGCCCATCTAAGTAATACTCTTTTTTCCATACAGGAAGCCTTTTTTTTATCTCTTCCATAATATATCTGGAGGCCAGAAAGCTCTGCTCTCGGTGGTGGCTAGACACAGCTATCGCTACACTGACATCACCTATAACCAAATCCCCTATCCGGTGGACTGTTGCTATTCTATCAGTACCATACTGGCTTCGAGCTTCCATCACTATCTCTTCCAAGACACTCTTCGCCATCTTTTCATATGCCTCGTATCGTACACCTTTTACTGGGAATCCGTCATTATGGTTTCTGACAACTCCGACAAATAATATATTGGCGCCGTCCTCCTCACTGCCAACACGTTCTAGAATATCACTCGGATTTATCGGCTGTCGAACAATCGCCACGAAGCTCATCCTATCCCCCTGCTACAGGTGGTATGAAAGCCACCTCGTCTCCATCATTCAACATTGTCGCTGGTTCGCTGTAGACATGATTCACTGCAACAACCACAGAATCAGGCAAACAAGTGAAATTTTCTCCCTTGCTATGAAGTTCCGAGATAAGGTCAGAAACTTTGGCCTCAATGGGCAACCTTACATTCATTCGACCCAACCCAACAGCTTCTCTGTAAGAAGCAAAAAACAGCACATGAACTTCCAATTGATCAACACCTGTTCAGATGGACGATGTGAAGAACACCCTAGATTAGATTAATGGTAGCCAACTCGTCAAAGTTTTAATTTACCGCAATCTGCTAGCTAGGGCCATCAAGTCCTTTTTCATTGGATTTGCCACCGCCCCGTCTTCCCCTTGACTCTCCAGAGCGAATCCGATCTGCATGAGATTTAAACTGTTCCCTCATCTCAATCATAATTAGTAACTGCTTATGACCAATAATTTCCATGACAGCTTCCATCTCTCTTTTGAACAGAAGCGATTCTTCCACTCTCATATCGATCATTTCCTGTATTACTCTAGCAGAATCTTTCTCGCATATCTCCGAATCCACCCACTGCATCTCCACTCCTGCCCATCCCTCTCCCATACTAGATCGGACACAATTCATCACAAACTGCCGTGTCCGTTGCTCTTTTTTCGCCACAGCACGTCTGTCGTCCCTAGTCACTTGCAATATAAATCTAACCTCTGCTGCTTCTTCAGCATTTAGATCGAGTCTATTCATAAGCATTTGGTCAAATCTAGCCTCAATTTCACGCTCCATTCGTTCACGTTGCTGCGGGAAGCGTATTCTTCTTTCAGCAGGTGGACGCTGTAGAGCCTCTAAGTGGCCCACGGAGAAAACAGTGACAGATACCAAAGCTAGTAACAGTGATTTCTTATTCATCATTTAATTTCCTCGAATAACAAATTTAAACTCTCCTCGGAAAAATCATCTAACACCAAAGAGCCAGCCAAGTCATAATCTTCACTTGGCCAAACATTCACAAAAAAATCTTGCTCTAAAAGACTAATGTCAGGAAGGAACAAAACCTTGTCCAGCAAGGAAGCAGACACCAATAAAGTCGTTACAGCGGCAGCGGGAAGAAGCTTCCTCCAGTACGATGTTTCGGCTTCAAAAAATTCTAGCCTGACTGCCTTTTTTATCTCTAATGGAAGTTGCAGGGGAGTCGCAGGTCTCAAAACAAAAAGCTTCTCTATCAACTCCAGTTCACCCCTGCAGTCAGAGCAATCCAAGACATGCCGATCTAATTCGGCTTTAATAGGTTCAGATAGCTCACCCCTGACTCCGGCCGAGAGATATCCTTTTGCTTCGATACATTCCCATATAATCATGCCCCTAACAACTCCTTCAATTTTCCTATCCCATGGTGGTAATTAACCCGAGAAGCTCCTTCCGATGACCCAATGATTTGACCGATCTCCTTAAAACTAAGACCCTCATCAATCCTCAATTTAATTGCCAGTCGTTGTTTATCTGGCAGTGTTTCAACTACTTCCCTCACCTGAGAGGATTCGATCCTCAAGAAAACTTCTCTGGGTACATCTTCCCTGCTTCGTAAGGCTGGCTCCATCTTTTCGTAAACATTCTCTCTTCTATTTTTACTTTGTCGCAGTACAGAGAAAGATTCATTCCTTGCAATCGTCAAAACCCAGGAGCGGAAATTCCCATCACCCCTAAATTTACCGATATTTTTAAAAACATTTACAAAACAGTTCTGACAAGCATCTGAAGCATCATCATAATCCTTTAACACCGCCATACAAATCCCAAAACAAAGGGAATAATACCGATCAATCAAAGTGTCCATAGCAGCCAACTTCCCAGAATAAACCATTCTGACCAAAACTTCATCGGATTTTCTTTTTGGGATATTGACTTCAGCCATTGATTAAGTAGACGCCGGAAGACGTCCCCGCGTTAAACTTCAATCCTCACCAAAACACATTGAATTAAGTTTCAAGAAAAATCCACTAGAGTCAGAGTCGATATTTGATCAGTTTTGACTCTTTGATTCTCTGGTCTAATTATAGCTTTACTATACTCTTCCCTCTATCAGAGATCGAAGTTGTTTCGAAGGTTTGAATACAGGGACCTCTCTAGCTGGCACCTGGACGACCTTGCCGGTCTTCGGGTTTCGAGCAACTCGACTTTTACGTTTTTTTACCGCCAATGTCCCAAACCCTCTGATCTCAATCGTCTCACCTTTCACCAGTCCGCGTTTTGCTGCCTTCAAAAAACCTTCTAGTATCAAAGAACAATCTTTCTTTGTGACGCCTGGACCAATAGCTTCCATAACCTCATTTACCAGATCAGCTTTAGTCACGACTCCTCCTATTTTTAGAATGATGTTCTATTTTTACTATAGTAATATAGATGTTTTCAACTACTTGAGCGTTAAACATAGAACATCATGATAAAGCAACCTTTCTATATGCACTAATCAATAGATCTGCACCCACCATCCTTGAACATACTGAACGCCATATAGATCCCAACCTATATGCACAGAAAAAGCGGTCTAAAAAGGAAAAGAGTCACAAGATGTGATAAAATATACGACTAACTGTCGGTCGAGCTAGCTCTCAAGGAGAACCATAATTCTATTCTATTTTCCCATCAAATCCACAAAGTGATCAAAAAGATATTTACTATCGTGAGGTCCTGGAGCGGCTTCAGGATGGTATTGCACAGAAAACACTGGATGCTTTCGATGAGTCAATCCTTCAGCGGTACCGTCATAAAGGTTCACATGTGTCAATCTTAGATCTGGTGCACCTAATATTTCCTTGTCTTCATTCAAACGAACAGCAAAGCCGTGGTTCTGAGAAGTAATCTCTACTGTATTACAATCTATATTGCGCACAGGGTGGTTGGTTCCATGATGGCCGAATGGAAGTTTATATGTTTCGGCGCCAAAAGCTCGCGCAATCAATTGATGTCCGAGACAAATGCCAAATATGGGGATACCCCTCCCAACAGCTCCTAATATCACCTCTTCTGACCCTTTCACCGCAGCCGGGTCTCCTGGTCCATTAGAGATAAATAACCCATCTGGTTTTAATGCTAGAACTTGATCCAAGGATGTATCTGATGGAAGAACAGTGACTCGACATCCTCGTTGAGACAAAATCTTAAGGGAATTGTTCTTGACCCCACAATCATAGGCCAGCACATGGTATTTTTCTTCTCCACTAGCCTCTATCTGATAAGGCTTTGATGTAGAAACTCCCATACTGAGGTCTAATCCTTGCATTGCCGGATGTTTCAACACCGAACCAAGAAGATCCGCCTCTGCTATGTCAGAGGATGCTATAGCTCCCCGCATTGCTCCTTCGGATCGGATATGCCGAGTCAGCGCTCTCGTATCGACCTCAGAGATTCCCGCAACATTGTTAGTTTCCAAATAATCTTCGAGCGACGATGTCGCCCTCCAGGAAGAATACACCTCAGGTAGCTCTCGAACTATGAAACCCGCGACCTGAATATCCTCCGACTCAACATCGAGAGTATTTACCCCATAATTGCCAATTAGTGGATAAGTCATCACAACATGCTGGCCCGAATAAGAGGGATCAGTTAAGATTTCTTGGTATCCAGTCATCGAAGTATTAAAGACCACTTCTCCGAAGGAAGTGACTGCAGACCCAAAACCCACCCCATCAAAACGCTTCCCATCCTCTAACAGCAGATAGGCCTGATTATTTTTCATATTAGCAACCGTCTGGCCAAATTTATCTCGATTTTTAACTGATTCAGAACACTGTGGCGACAATGTACGAGTACACGGACCAACGTCAAGTGAATTACTCCTATCTGTTCCGTTAAGTCTCCAGTCGTCCTACCTTCTGATAAAATAGTACTACGATTTTCTACTACTGGAACCTAATTACATGAAACAAAAAGAAGAAGTCACTATTTTCGCCGATGAGTCTTGCCTGGGCAATCAATTTCAAGATGCAAAAAGTCCTGGTGGTGCAGGCGGCATGCTAGAATATTGGTTCGAAGATCGCCTGATTAGAAAAGACTACTGGATATTCGAATCTGACACTACTAACAACAGAATGGCTCTAAAAAGTGCAATAGTCGGTCTGAGTTTAATTGGAGATATTCCGTGTAAAGTCCGTTTCGTTTCGGACAGCCAATATCTCATCAAAGGGATAACCGAATGGATCACATCCTGGAAAGCCAGGGGTTGGAAAAGAAAATCTGGAAATATTGAAAATCTGTCACTGTGGCAAGAACTAGACATACTAGCTTCAATCCACCAAATAGACTGGGAATGGGTCCGTGGACATGATGGCCACCCGCAAAATGAATACGTTGACCACTTAGCAACGACAGCAGCGAAACTAGGTACGGATTCAGGCGGGCTGGTCCAGAGCAATTACCAGTGCTGACCGAACGACACTCAACTCAAATACAAGAGATTCCTTTAGAAGGCATTGTCAGTTAAGCGCTTATCCACCTTTAACTCGAAAATTTTTGAAAATTCCTCTATAACGATTTCTGAGACCATATCCACCTCGACCCATTCACCCAATTCATTAGAAATCGAAGTGACTTCCACGTTCTTGATCCCACAGGGGACAATTGTCTCAAAATATGAAAGGTCATTGCGAACATTCAAAGAAAATCCGTGTGAAGTAATCCATTGACTGGATACTCGGACTCCTATCGCTGCAATTTTTCTGTCTTCTATCCAGACACCGGTTAAGTTATCCCTTCTCCTTGCCCGAACAGAAAGTGCCGAAAGAGACCTTATAAGTACTTCTTCCAGATCCCTAAGGTAACGATGGAGATCCTTACGGTCGGGTTTCAAATCCAAGATTGGGTAGCCCACCAGCTGACCAGGTCCATGGTATGTCACATCACCACCACGACCCACATGAAATACTCTTATCCCATGATCATCCAGCTGTTCTTTAGTCATTATAATATGTTCTTCGGGAGCAGATTTTCCCATAGTTATAACATGCGGATGTTCCTGCAATAAAAGCTGGTCAGGGACTCCTCCTGACCGTCTTGACGCAACCAACTCTTTCTGGATCTGGAGGCTTTCTTCATAAGGGCTTAACCCTAGATTTTTTATTTCAAGAGTAGCTGGACACATCAAGCTATCCCTTCCGTACCATTTTTATTAAACATCTCCTGGGAAAGCTTCCAATATTTTTTTAAGATCCAGAAGAAATCTTGCGGCATCGGCACCGTCAACGATTCTGTGATCGAAGCCCAAGGAAATAAACGATGTTTTTCGAACTACGATCTCATCAACATTTTTTTCTGCATTTTCGACTACAACAGGCCGTTTCTCGATAGCTCCCAAGACCAGGATGGCAGACGTGCCTTTCGGAATTATAGGCATCCCTAATACAGTGCCCAGAACACCTGGATTAGTGATCGCAAAAGTAGACCCTGCAATTTCTTCAGGCAGTAAATCTCCTGAACGTGCTCTACCTGCTAAATCATTAATTTTCAAGGAAATCTCTGCCAGACTAAGTCCATCTGTATCCTTAATTACTGGGACAATCAAACCAGGGTTTAGATCGACCGCAATTCCAATATTTACTCTAGATCGATGAATGATATTCTTTCCGGATAAAACAGCATTTATATTTTTATATTTAGTCAAAAGACGAGAGCAGGCCCAAGTAACAAAAGCTGTAAAGCTGATTCCGCGTTCTTGAATATTGCCCTTCTGAGAAATATTCCTTCGCTCTTGATCCACGGACGAGAAATCAACTTCAATGACTGAGTGTACATGTGGCACCACACGTTTGGCTAAAACCATATGGTCTGCTGTAATTTGGCGTAATTTATCCATGGGAAAGACATCATCACCTGGACCAACCGGGAAACTCGGGTGTTCGACTTCATTATAAAAAGAGTCCCAGATATCGATTTCTCCGTTAGCACTAGTCTCATTCCCTGAGTCTGTAACGGTATCAATCTGCGGTGAATTGTTCCTGTCAGAGGGTCGACGCCCAGGGTGAATATCGGCATCTTTGATATATCTCAGGATATCGGTTTTAGTAACCCGTTCCAAGTGGCCCGTCCCTGGAACATTGCTAATAGAAATTTCGTGCTCCTTAGCTATCTTCTGCACTACTGGACTGGACTTCGCTTTTAATCTTTCAGTCTCAGAATTCCTTCTATTCCTTTTCTCTATTACAGCTGTCTGGTCCGACTCTCCCAAAGATTTTTGGCCCATAAAACCAGTGGACATTTTTTGGGGAGATTGTTGATTACTCGACTCTTCAATAGAGGAAATCTCTTCCGCTTCACCCTCTGTATCTACATAGGCGAGAACTGTACCAATCTCAACTGTTCGGCCTTCCTCAACACAAATCTCGACAAGGACTCCTGCGACCGGGGAAGGAATTTCCGCATCTACCTTGTCAGTCGATATTTCTAAAATTGGTTCGTCTTTATTTATACGATGGCCAACCGTTCTTAGCCATTTGGAAACAGTTCCTTCAGTTATGGATTCCCCCATCTGAGGCATGGGAACTTTGAATAGACTCATTGCCATTTCTCCATGTCTATTATGGATATTCTGAGATATGGGGTTGCCACTTGTTTCCGATCGAAAATCATTTTATGCCTACCCTAGAACTGTAAGCTTTCTTAAAACTATCTTCAGGAATTCCCCTCTAAAAAACGGATTTCTTAAGACCTTGGTACATGTCAGTTTCTCTCCTGGATATCAGGATTCTCTTCTTCCGGTCCAATTTCATCATTTTCAGAGTTATTCTCTTCCAGTGTTGGAAGAATGGGTTGTCCCGCAGGTGCTATCGGAGCCAACTCTTGGAGCAGTACCGATTCAGGCTGTTGGCTTCTGGAGGACATGATGGACAATATGAGCGCAAGGGCCATAAAGACTGCACCCGTCGTCCAAGTTGTCCTAGTTAGAACAGTGGTGGCTTGACGACCAGCTAGTATGCCATCTGTGGCTGTCGATCCACCTCCCATAGCCGCCAATCCTCCTCCCTTGCCCGACTGCAATAACACGACAATGGCCAATATGATTCCGTCAAGCAGCAGAAGCGTCAGCAAAAAACTATACATAAATGTCTTCTTTTAAAGTGATCCTGTTAGAAGCGGTAAAAATCGCAAGGACTTTTACTGGTGTCAAGTTATTAAGCTCTATAGTGAAGCGGATTCAATGATCTTCGAAAAACTCATAGGGTCCAGGCTTGCTCCCCCCACAAGAAGACCATCAACATTTGACAATTTTAGCAAATCTTTCGCATTATTTTCATTGACACTCCCTCCGTAAAGTATCGGTATTGAAGAAGAAAATACCTCTCCTATTTTCTCTTTCATCCACATACGAATGAGAGAATGAGCCTCTTCAATTTCATCTGGTTCGGGAAGCATACCAGTTCCTATAGCCCAAACTGGCTCATAGGCAAACAGTATACTTCCTGATTTTTGGTCAGAAATTTCAGACAGAATCGAATCTAATTGTTGGGTAATGATAGTTTCTGTATCCCCTCTCACCCTCTCTATTTTTGTTTCTCCAACACAAACTACTGGCTTCAGTCCAGCAGTGATGGAGGTAGAGACTTTATTCTTTACCTGATGGTTTGATTCTCCGAAAAGATGCCTCCTCTCAGAGTGTCCGATAAGCGCAAATTCTGCTCCTACAGATACAGCCATCGTTGCCGAATGTTCTCCAGTGAACGCACCTTCTAGTTCCCAGTATATATTTTGAATTCCTAATCCAATGTCAGTGTGCTTTCCAATACTAGCCGACATAACCTCTAGTGAAATCGCTGGAGGAAACAAAAGTATTCGAGGCAAATCTCTCTCGGATAAGAGAGGTAAAAATTTCCCTAGAAACTCTCTGGTTTCACTTGGTCCATGATGCATCTTCCAATTGGCCACAATCGTCTTAGTCTTCACTTTGATTGTTTTCCGATCTTCTGTTTTATTTTCATCATTATTCATCAGACAATGCTTCATATCCTGGTAGAGTTTTCCCTGAAAGAAATTCCAATGTAGCCCCTCCTCCGGTTGAAACATGCGTCATTTTTGTAAAAACACCAGCAGCCTTGGCAGCAGCAGAGGAATCACCTCCCCCTAAAATCACATATGACCCTTGTTTAGCCGCTTCCGCGGCGGCTTCAGCCAGTCGAAACGTACCTGTAGCAAAAGAGGGGATTTCAAATATTCCCATTGGTCCATTCCAAATCAAAGTTTTTGATCTCACAATAATTTCCGAAAATACCTGGATAGTTTGATCGCCAATATCCACTACCTTGTCCGACTCGCCTATTTCTCCAATTTTCCGGTGCTCCGGACTAATTCCCGGCCCGATAGCTTTCGCCGTCATTACATCTATAGGCAAAAGCAATTTGTCTTTAAATTCCTTCAAAAGATCCTGCGCGAAATCAACAAATTTTTCTTCTACCAGAGATTCTCCAACATTGTGTCCCATGGCTAGAAAAAACGTATTGGACATAGCACCACCAATCAACAAACTGTCTACTCGCCTAAGTAATTCTTCAATCAAGTCAATTTTTCCGGAAATCTTTGCTCCTCCGATAACACCAACCAGAGGACGTGCCGGTTCTGACAGCACCTTACTCAAGACCTTGATTTCAGTTTCCATCAGAAACCCTGCGACCGATATACCTCCGCACTTCTTAGTCGTTTTTGAAACGCCGGTTGTGGAAGCATGGGATCGATGAGCCATGCCAAAGGCATCATTGACAAAAATATCCGCTTCGTGACGGATTTCATCCGACCAAAGCATGTCATTTTCAGTTTCTTCTGGATGAAATCTTGTATTCTCGAGAAGAAGGACATCACCATTGCTCAGGCCTGAAACAGCTTCTCTAGCTTTTGGACCAACTACTTCAGCGCAAAATTCGACTTTTTTATCCAAGAATCGCTGTAAATGTCCTACTATCGGATAGAGAGACAGTTCTGGCTCACGCCTCCCCCCGGGACGTCCCAGATGCGAGATTAAAACAAGCTTGGCACCAGCAGATATAAGATATTCTAACGTGGGGATAGTTCGCTCAATCCGACTGAGATCAGTCACCCGGCAAAGATTATCTAAGGGAACGTTGTAGTCCACTCGGACCAGTACGATCCGGCCAGTCATAGAATCGGGTGAAATATTCCTTAATAGCTTTTTTTTCATTAGAGCGAGTAGACTGTCCTTCCTATTAAGATCCATTCCCTACTGATATTAAGCGTAACGATCTTAGGGAGAAACTATGAGCCATAAGTACTTCTCTAGAGACGTTGGCCTATATAAGCCGCCAAATCTACGACCCTACAAGAATAACCCCATTCGTTGTCATACCACGAAAGAATTTTGACCATATGATCATTCATAACACTGGTACTCAGAGCATCTACTACAGAACTATGTGTATTCCCAAGAAAATCCACGGAAACCAAAGGTTTATCGCACACATCCAAAATTCCATTCAAAGTCGTCAGCGAAGCTTCTCTCAAAGCATCATTAACCATATCTGCAGTAATCTCACTCTCTACCTGAGCAACCAAGTCGATGACGGAAACATCAGCTGTCGGTACTCGAATAGCCATGCCATCTATTTTCCCTTCAACTTCAGGGATTACTAGTGCAGTAGCTTTAGCGGCACCAGTAGTAGTCGGAATCATAGAAAGTGCAGCCGCCCTTGCCCGGCGCTTATCTTTCTTGGGAATATCCAAAAGTACTTGATCGTTAGTATAAGCGTGTACTGTAGTCATGAGGCCATGTACGAAACCAAACGAATCGTTTAGTACTTTTATCACGGGAGCCAGACAATTCGTGGTGCAACTTGCATTCGAGATTACATCGTGACGCTGGCTGTCATACTCTCCTTCATTAACTCCAAGGACAATTGTTTTATCCTCATTTTTTCCTGGAGCACTGATTATCACTTTCTTAGCTCCAGCCTCTAAATGTTTAGCGGCTTGTTCACGCTCTCGGAAAAACCCAGTCGATTCCACTACTAAATCTACTCCCAGTTGTTTCCAAGGCAGTCGTGCAGGATCACGTTCCGAAAAGACTTTGACAGATTCACCATCTATGACCAGTCCTCCGTCGTCGGTAACGACTTCACCACCATAGGTTCCATGGACTGAATCATACTTAAACAGATGAGCCAGCATGTCCTTTTCCGTGAGGTCGTTAACAGCTACGATTTCAAGATCATGGGTCTCACATTGCTTGACTACCCTAGCTACGTTCCTGCCTATTCGTCCAAACCCGTTAATAGCAACTCGGATCGACATCTACTGACCTCCTATATCTGAAATAGTTGGGTTATAAAGCCACAACCATTTGTTAGTTTGCAATTTACCTAGCGTGAATGATGATGATTTTAGGATGACGAGTGTATCAATCATCTAGTAATAACACTTTCCAGAGTTAGTCGCATGGTGTCAAGAGGTGCCGGTTTATCCCACCAACGCTCGAAGGATACTGCAGCTTGTTGCAAGAGCATCTCGGTACCATCTACCCCTGGGAAATTATTTTTCTTGGCACATTTTACAAACCTCGTTAATTCTTTCCCATAAACCAAGTCCATAACGCCACCCACCCTAGACGGAAGACTCAAGTCAAAGGGAATTTCATCATTTGCATTCAACCCCATACTGGTCCCATTAATTATCAAATCGAATTCACAGCCTTTGACGTCCTGGCTGCTCTTTACAACCCTGATCTTGGCGTTTCCAAAATGATCGGCAACAATCTTAGCCCGACTCAATGTCCTATTCAAGAGAATAATTTCACCTATTTCATCATTCAAAAGACTCATCAGTACCGCCCTAACTACTCCACCAGCTCCCAACACTAGCACTTTAAATCCCTTGGGAGATCTACCTAAAAAAGACCGACAAGCTCTCCTGAACCCTTCAACATCTGTGTTGTCTCCAAAGATTTCACCGTTTCTCGTCCAAAAAGTGTTACAGGCTCCAGTTCTTAAGACAGCTTCAGAAGCTCGATCTATTATCTTCACAGCTGCTTCCTTGTACGGAACAGTCACATTACCGCCCAACCCTAATTCAGTTAATTCTTTCATGAGCCTTCCCAAGTCAGACTCTTCACAGCAACAGGTATTATAGACTCGTGGAACCTGCGCGCTCTTAAAAGCCGCGTTCTGGATCAGTGGAGACAAAGAATGTTTGACTGGATTTCCTAGGAGCAGAAAACTGTCGTTTGCTAGCACGCCCAAATCCATATATCAGTTTTCTCGGACGTCGTCATCTGAGATGAGGCATCTTAAGGTCTCTTGAATAAGGCTACAAAGCACATTGAAAACCTCCGAATATACGATTTCATCACACCCAAAGGGGTCTAGTACATCTTTTTTTAGTGTGACCACTTTTTCTCCTCCACCTAAATATAGAACCTGGTCGATGTGATGAGCCTCCATGACTATAACCACTTCTGCCCATGCGACGAGTTCCTCATCCAGCAGCTCACTTCTATGGCCACTTAGATCAAGTCCAGCTCTAGACGCTACGACCGATGCCTTTCCACTAGCTCTAGTCCCCGGAAAGGCTGCGACCCCAGCCGAACGGACAGATACAACTGGCAATCCCTGAGACGCGAGAAAATCCTGCGCTATTACTTGGGCCATTGGACTTCTACAAGTATTGCCTGTACAGACAAAAAGTATCCTTTCTGGCATCGAATCTTCAAGTGTGGACATTCACCGTAACTCCTGGCAAAATTCTCTCTATTTCCCGAAACGGAATAGCACCTTCCCTGAGAATTTCTACTGTCTTTCTCGAACAATCTATTACAGTAGACGGCAACGAATGAGGAAGTGGGCCCATATTCAGCACCATTAAATCCTGTTCCAAAGAAAAATATTTCCTTTTTCTAATATCAGTAGTATCCAGAAGTGGGCGATCCCCTGATATATTAGCACTAGTAGACACCATAGGACCCGCTAGCTCATTCATAAGGGTATGCACTAAAGGATGAGAGCTGACCCTCACAGCAACTCCCCCTTCCCCATTCCTGACTGATACAGGATAATCAGCATCCGTATCAGACAAAACTATCGTTAATGGTCCTGGCCAAAAAGCATCTGCCAACATTAGCGCTTCAGGAGTCCACCTCAATGCCTCGATAGATTTTCTATCGGAAACCAAAAGCAACATCGGCTTACCGAGAGTACGTCGTTTCAAGCAAGTTATCTTGTTCGTCACATCTCTATCAAGAATTCCTCCAAATCCATAGACGGTCTCAGTCGGATGGATTATCACTCCACCACTGTCCAGGTGTCTGACGATTTCAGCTAGCGGGAACCTTGGAGCTAGAAAGTTTCTAGCATCGATAAATTTCAACTTACTCAAGATTTAGAACAGGCAAGAACGGCTTCAGCCAGATCTAAATCAGGCGGAAACGTGATCTTGAAATTCAACAAAGAGCACTCCACCATTTTCACTTGGCCTCCGGCTCTTTCAACAATGATAGAATCATCGCCAGCAATCCAATCGTTCTGAATAGCTTTATGGTATGCACCGAAGAGTACATCATATGGAAAAACCTGAGGTGTTTGAGCTCTCCAAACATCACTTCTATCTAAAGTTTTCAACACCTGATTATTTTTATCAGTTGCCTTCAGGGTATCGACAACTCGGGTACCTGCCACTGCTCCAAGACCTTCGGAAGCAACTTTAACGCAGTCAAAAATAGTTTTCTTGGAAGTCAAAGGGCGGGCTCCATCATGCACGATTACTAGATCCAGATCCTCAGATAGAGCCTGGATAGCACTCCATACTGAATCTCTCCTGGTGGCGCCACCGACAACCCACTGGACCTTGGAGTCTTGGTTTAACCATGAAGGTTGTTCTTCAAATTGTTTTTGAGGTAAGGCCACAACCAAGTCTTTAACCCATGAATAACTTAAAAAAAGATTCAACACATGCTTAAGAACAGGCTGCCCAGCTAACTGCAAAAACTGCTTAGGTTTTCCCTCCATACGCTGGCCAGATCCTGCAGCAGGTATCACAACCCCCACTTTCAGATTGTCCAAAAAAGAGCTCGTACTTGATTCTCCAAGCTCGATCACAAATTCTAAATCCCTGGTCCGATAGCGCCGTCCTGGCCTCGAGCCAGAGAATCGAAACGAGTGTATGATTTGTGGAAAACAAGATTGACCGTACCCGTAGGACCATTCCTTTGTTTGCTAATGATGAGTTCCGCTTTCCCTTCTAAAGAGTTGCCGTCTTTATCAACTGGACCAAAGTAATACTCAGGTCTATAGAGAAACATTACAATATCAGCGTCCTGCTCAATCGATCCACTGTCTCGCAGATCTGAAAGTTGTGGTCGTCGGTCAGGCCTTTGTTCTGGAGCCCTGCTCAGCTGGCTGAGGGCAACGACTGGAACTTCTAGTTCGCGAGCTAGCGATTTAAGCCCTCTAGATATTTCGCTGACTTCTTGTACTCTATTTTCAGACCTTCTTTGTGTCCCACTCATCAACTGCATGTAGTCCACCACAATCATACCTAGATTAGTTTCTGTTTTTAATCGCCTGGCTTTAGCTCTCATCTCCAAAACAGTGCTTCCCGGAGAGTCATCTATCCAAAGAGGTGCAGTATTGAGACGACCTGCTGCGACAGCCAGTTTTTTCCATTCATCTTCGTTCATCCTACCTTGACGCAATTTCTGATTATCTACTCGACCTTCGCCACAGAGAAATCTCTGGACCAATTGTTCTTTAGACATTTCCAGAGAAAAAATTGCCACTGGGATCTCATGTCTTATGGCTAGAGATTGAGCCACATTCAAAATCCAAGAAGTTTTCCCCATAGCTGGGCGAGCTGCAACAATGACTAAGTCGCCCTTTTGAAATCCTGTGGTCATTAAATCCAGTTCGCTGAATCCACTGGGAGCACCCGTTATTCCACCGGACGCATCCTGCATTTCCTCAATATTCTCCATTGTCCTGTGGAGTATTTCTTTCACACGAACGAAACCACTACGATCGTGGTTTTCCGCAACCTGAAAAACACTTTGTTCTGCCTGATCCAAGACTTCGTCTACACTTCTTTCTCCTTGGTCTTGGACATTTCTGATTATTCCAGACGCAGCATCAATTAATCTTCTTAGAATTGCTTTATTTTTTACGATCTGGGCGTGATAAGTAATGTTTGCAGCTGTCGGAACCGCATCCAAAAGATCTGACAGATAAGATGCTCCTCCCACCACTTCTAGCCCATCAGTACTTTCTAGTTCTGTCTTTAAAGTAATGGGATCAACCACATCTCCTTGACCAAAAATACGAACCATAGCTCTGAACAACCGCCGATTCCCCTCTCTATAAAACATCGACTCGTCCACTATTTCAATGGCTTTAGTAAGAGCATCCTGATCGATTAGCATGCCTCCCAAAACGGCGACTTCCGCCTCTGCCGAATAAGGATGTTTCCTATCGGAGTCAACCTGCACATTTGGAATTGATGGGGTGTCCATCAGTATTAATCCATTATCTTTCGAAGGAGTTGGAAATCTTCCCAGGTCGGGCGAGTCCATCCCGAATTACGTAGTAACGCAGCTGGGTGATATGTGACCACTAAGGGCACTCCTTTATAAGAATAAGTCGATCCACGGAGTTTTCCGAGAGGGAGCTTCTTCCCTGTTAGAAATTGAGCGGCAAAAGTCCCAACTGCCAGAATAACCTCTGGAGCCACTAAAGCAATCTGCCGTGCCAAATAAGGTGTGCACGTCTCGATCTCATCAGGCAATGGGTTCCTATTACCTGGAGGTCTACATTTTAGAACATTACATATGTACACGGAATTTTTTCTGGACAAAGAAATTGATGCTAAAAGAAGGTCCAAAAATTTCCCTGCCTGACCAACGAAAGGTATCCCTGCTTCGTCCTCTTTAGCTCCAGGTGCTTCTCCAACTATCATGAGACGTGCATCAACATGTCCATCAGAAAATACCACCCGGTTTCTTTTCTCGCATAATGCACATTTCTGGCAATGGTTTGCCGTCTCTTCAAGAGATTTATAGTTCATCTCTGAGACTGCTTCACTCCATATTAAGGGTTCCGGAGAATTCTGATCAATTCCCTGGTCAATAGCAGTTCCTGTAGATTTTATATCCTCGCCAATATTAGAGGACATGATTTCTTCCCTCGTCAATCCATCTAGCACAACATCACCCAATCCCAATTCTTTGGAGTAAGACAATAGCTCCACCAAGTTTTTCAAGCTCGGCGATTCAGATTTCATAAGCGATTTTCCAACAACTGTAGGATATGACTCAAAACTACTTCAGAAACTTCGTGCTTAGTCATCAGGGGCACCTCTTCGCACCGGCCTCCTGGAAACAATAAAATGACACGATTCGTTTCAACGTCAAAGCCAGCATCTACTTCGGCCGCGCTATTCGCTACAAGAAAATC
The DNA here is from genome assembly GCA_028822645.1 of Longimicrobiales bacterium. Taxonomy (GTDB): domain Bacteria; phylum Gemmatimonadota; class Gemmatimonadetes; order Longimicrobiales; family Gaopeijiaceae. Next base: position 49,488 of record JAPKDG010000005.1, read on the forward strand.
GAACTGTTTTCTTTTAAGTTTTTTTTTGGCATTTTCCAAGATTGATTCAGTCTCTAGAGCGAAACCTACAGTGATCGAATTTTCCTTCCGGTCACCTAATGTGTCTAAGGATACATCAGGATTTTCGATTAGATCTAAAGCATATGCTGTATTTTCCTTGGAACGTTTTATTTTTTTATCGTTGACACTCCTAGGACGGTAGTCAGAGACTGCCGCAGCAAAAATAGACACGTCTGCCTTTGGCAGATATTCTGAGACACTAGCCAACATTTCTTGTGCAGTGTTCACCTTTACCAAGTCGATACCATAAGGATCTGGCAATGTCACTGGCCCTGAGATTAGCCTCACGGAAGCACCAAGGCGATAGGCAGCTTGAGCAATCGCAAATCCCATGCGTCCGGAAGAGCGATTGCTGATAAATCGGACTGGATCAATCGACTCTTCTGTCGGGCCAGCTGTCACCAGCACCACCTTGTTCGTTAGTAGAGAAGGGCTAACTAATACTCTGCCTATTTCTTCAATTATTTCTTCGGGATTCAACATCCTTCCCAACCCTTGATTCTCTCCGTATGCCAAAGGCCCCACTCCAGGCCCCGCAACCCTATACGACAAATGATCTGTCAAATGTTTAAGGTTTTCTTGGGTTTGTGGATGGGTGTACATATTCGTGTTCATAGCAGGACAAATTAGTACTGGGGCTCTCGTCGCTAAAAGTGTTGTACTAAGCAGATCGTTTGCCCTGCCTTGACTAGCTCTGGAGATAAAATCTGCTGTGGCTGGAGCTACACATACAACATCTGCTTCCGATCCTAGATTAATATGCAACGCTGAATTTTCTACCGAGAACAAATCGGTTAAAGATCTCCTGCCAGTAACTCCTTCAAAAGATAATGGAGCAACAAAATGTCTAGCGCCATCAGTGAGAACCGCGTCTACTTCCGCACCTAGAGAAGTGAGGGATCGCGCAATAGCAACTGCTTTGTAGGCGGCAATACTTCCGGTGACACCAAGCACAATACGGCGCCCTTTCCAGGGTTGCCTAGGATTAAGAAAGCCTGTGGACAAAACACTACTCCATGATCATTCAGATTGCTAATCCGGGAAGCTACAGTCCCCTCTTACGCTTTCCTACTAAACGAAATTCAATCTGACCAGAGGTCAGCGCTTCGAGAGATTTTGTGGTAAGCTTTTTCTCCTCTCCAAGAGGAAGATTCTCTCTGGGGAGTGCATTGAGTTCCCGAGCATACCTCGCCGACACCAATACTCCAAGATACTTGCTACCTGTATGTGCAGAAGATTCATCGGGTGTAAAAACGCGCATTAAAAAACTCCATTCATTATGATTTATTTCAAAATACCGTCAAGAACCTCATCTATACCAGTCTGAAACTGGCGAATTTTACCTGATAAGTCGATGCCTTCAAGTGCACCTTGGTCTTCAAGGGTTACAATTTTCTGAATCTGACTCACTAGTTGGTCAAGATCTTCATTGACCAACACGTAGTCGAAAGTATTTGCCTGCGCCACTTCCTCTCGGGCATTTCTTAAGCGTTCTATCAATCTGTCTCTCTCTTCTGTTCCTCTGCTCTTGAGCCTTTCAAGTAGCACTTTGGCAGAAGGTGGAATCACAAAAATCATTATAGCGTCCTCAACCTCGCTCTTGACCTGAGCTGCGCCCTGGACATCTATGTCCATAATCAAGAATTTTTCCAATCTCGATGCTGTTTCTAGTTGCTCTAGCGGTGTGCCATATTTCTGACCGTGAACTTCTGCCCATTCTAGAAAACCTCCAGCTTCCTCCATGGTTCTGAAATCGGTTTGAGAAAGAAACAAATAATCCACTCCATGTATTTCGTTCCCTCGGGAACATCGGGTGGTTGCAGAGATTGAGAACACAAATTTTTCATCTTTAGCAACCAACCTTCTGGCCACACTAGTTTTCCCGGCCCCACTTGGTCCAGCCAAAACGATCAGTGGGGTTTTACCGAGCAATCTAGAAGTCATTCCACATTCTCCAACTGCTCCCTGATACACTCTATTTCTTCCTTACATGCTATGCCAGCGCTTCCAATCATACCGTCATTTGCTTTCGCATTAATGGTGTTAACTTCTCTGTGAATTTCTTGAAGTATGAACCCAAGTTTTTTGCCTGCTACCACAGGAGGATCAGCGTCCAATGTCCCAGAAAACAAGCCTAGATGGGATCGAAGTCTAACAAGTTCCTCAGAGATGTCCCATTTGTCTGCTAAAATAGCAATTTCTCTGGACAGGCGCTCTTGATCGACCACGCTACTCTCAATCAACTCCATCACGGATCTCTGCAGGCGATCCCGTTCCGAAACCAATCGCTCTGGCGCCCTTTCTTCTATATTTTGTAGTAAATCTCCTAAGAAAACCAACCTTTTCCGTAAATCCTTCTCAATATTAAATCCCTCATCCGTACGGAATACCATGACTTCTTCTAAAGCTATTTTAGTTAAATCAATGACATCTTTCCTTCCAATATTTTCGATCGAGATACTCTCAGTGCCACGCCTAAAACTTTCCCCCACAATGTGAGATAATCCTATTTCTTCTTCGATTCCCAGTTCATTCTTTAGGATTCTTAGTGCTTCCCAATAACACTTAGCTCTCTCAAGGTCGAGTTGAGGCATGTGAGCCAGACCACCGATATCAACACTCTGAATAGAAAGGACATAATTTACATGCCCTCTTGTGATTGTTTCCTGTAGCACTTTCTGAACCTCTGCTTCGAACCGACCAAAAGGGTTAGGAATCCGGATATTGGCATTGAAAAAACGATGGTTAACCGTTTTGATCTCTACCCGAAAGATAATTCCATCAATAGTCCTTTCGGCTTCGCCGAAACCGGTCATACTCCTAATCATTCGATATCCACCAGTAATGAACAGCCTCAACTTGAACCATCAGTCTCTCAGAAACTGTGAGATCCACCAACCACAGACACATCATCCTAACCACTTGTCCATAGCTAAACTCCTCCAGTTTATCGATTGAATTCTCTAAGGATAATCAGACATTGAACGATTGACCTTAGTTATTTAAGACCCACCTGATCCCATAAATAGTCCGAAATCTCGGTTGTATAAGCCCAGGAAAATCATAGTTATCACTCTTGCCCAAAATGTTTTCCCAACGGATGAAGATATTAACAGTCACAATGCGTACCTGCATGTAGGCAAACCATTTTTGAGACGCCGCTACTCTAGTTAATTCAGTTGAATTTGACTCCAAAGTCCTTAGCAACATTGAATCTCTTCCTATTACACCCACCTTACCCCAAACCTCCAAATTCTCTGATTCCTTGAAGAGGCCATGGTAAGTCAAGGCGCCTTTCCAAGCCGTCTTAGGAAGATACGACATCTCTTCCTCCCATATCTGACCTGTACCTTCAATCCCAAACCCATTGATTGGAGTAGGCATCACTATTCCCATTTCATATCCGTTTTGGATTTTTCCCGGGAGTGACACTACTCTTTTTTCCAAAGAGAAACCTAAGGGGCGAAGTGAGTCTGCTGAAGAAGATAAGATAGCTGCTGAAACGTCCACCCCATTCCAAGAGAAATTGACTCCAAGGCGACTCCCATTCTGTTTTGTGAATCTTTCTAAATTCTCTCCCAGTGTATCGGCTTCTCCCAATCCAGATCCTATCTCGGTTTCCCCAATAAACGGTGACCCCACAGTTCCATCTTCAAGGCTGCCAAATAATGAAAGCCCGAGAAAAGGGCCTGTTACAGCGTGAATGCCCAGAGACGATACACTACGAGTAGACCAATGTTCGCCTCGCAGAAAACCTTCCACTGTTAGAAGGTTCGCGTAGCTACCACCTAGTTCTAGATCATAGGTTTTTCTCTGTAAATTGCGGCCAGGGAAGAACCTCACATCTCCTTTTGCCCACAACCCACCATTCTCATAACTAGTCCTCGCACCCAGTTGATTTCTAGAGACATCAAAGTTTTCATTTTCAGAATTATTCTGAGCTCCAGACAGTGAAGACCCACCCACAAATGCTTCTCCAATTAGCCCATCCAACAATCGCCATCGGCCACGGACATTCCAGTCATTTCTTTTCATCTTTTTTGGGAAATTTACATTGTTATTTTGAGGGGCAGAGCTCCTGAATTCTGCCACCAACCCACCTTTGCTACCCCTAAGAAGTGCATAACGAACTCCAACTCCACTTAAGGATCCCGGGTTTCGGAAGTCAGTGCCTCGCGTTTCAAGGCGGTCCATAGCGAATGTTAAGGATCCCCCTAAGACGTCGGGGTGTACCAATTCTGCTCTGAGCAGATTGGTGCCTAAATCCCCGGTGCCAATTTGAATCACTGTCTCAGGTATTGATTCAGTTGGTGCCAAGCTCTGCAGCTCTATTCTCAAACCTGTCATTCGACGCTCGATACGAACTTCTTTTATTCCTGCCAAGGTTATTCTCGAAAGGTCTGGAACTCCCGTATCCAAGGGTGTCCATTCAAAACCATCCCAAAATATCTTGATATTGCCAGAGGCAAGGCCAAAAGAAACCGCTGTTTCAGGAGCACCATAATCTCCGCCTTTTAAGCTCACTATCCCGGGTGTGAGTTCAACCAGCTCTGCTAAGGTCAGAGCACTCGAGGAGAGCATGGCTTTCCTATCCCAAGACCAAATACCAGCTTTGTAAGAAGCAGGAAACGCTTCTATTATTTGGGGCAACTCTTTTACTATCTTCGCTATAGAATCACCGGTGGAAACTATAGAATCTTGTCCGGCTATCTCCAACTGGTTACTCAAAGTGTCTGCAGGCAGAGAAATCGTATCGGGAACTTGACCGAGTAGAACATTCGGAATGACAAGCAAAATTACAGAAATGCTGGCCAATTTAAAAATGAGGTATAATCGAAAGCCTACATTCACTCCGCTCGACTCCGAACCCATTCTATCAAAAGCCTTGTAGGAAAACCTAATGCTCCCTTTCTCTGGTAGGAAAGTTTGCCTTCGCCGTAAGCTGTTCCTGCAATATCCAGGTGAGCCCATTTGTAATCACTTACAAACTCCTTCAAAAAACAGGCGGCGGTAATAGTCCCTGCAGGTCTTCCACCTATGTTGGACAAATCCGCCACTTCACTTTCTAATTGCTGGCGGTATTCATCCCAAAGAGGCAATGGCCAGCACCGTTCTCCAGAGCGTCTTCCTGCTATTTCTAGCTCTTTAACAAGATCCTCATCAGTCCCCAAGACTGCAGCGGCATTATGCCCTAAAGCAATGATTACTGCTCCTGTCAGCGTGGCACAATCCACAATCGCAGCAGGCTTAAAACTCTGAGCATAGGAAAGGGCATCCGCAAGAATCAATCTACCCTCAGCATCTGTATTGATCACCTCAATGGTTTTCCCTTCCCTGGATCCGATTATATCTCCAGGTTTCATCGCCGCTCCATTGATTAGATTCTCTGAACATGGAATCAGACCTACGACGTTTTTTTGTATTCCTAGAGCGGCTACCCCCTGAAGTGTAGCTATCACCGATGCTCCTCCAGACATATCGAAAATCATGTCTTCCATCCCACCGGAAGGCTTGATCGATATACCACCCGAATCAAAGGTTAATCCTTTACCCACTAATACAAGTGGGGAATCATTAGAATCTCCACCAGCATGCTCAAGTATTATGAACCGAGGCTCCTCACTTGACCCTCGTGATACAGCTAAGAGCGCTTGCATGTCATTTTCTTTGATTTCAGTTGGACCCATTACCGTTACTTTTAACCCATACTGACAGGCCATTTTTGAGGCCTCTTTAGCAAGATGAGTAGGAGTTGCTATATTGCCAGGTCGAGATTGAAGAGTCCGGGCGAAATTAGCTGCTTCTCCTATTATTTTCCCCGCCTCGATCCCTGCTTTTGCTTCCGCAACAATCTCTTCTCCTGCTAACATCTCCAGACTCTGTAAAATTTCATCTTTGCTTTTTTTAAGATCGGTTTTCATCTCATTATAATGCCACTCTGCCAGCACTGCGCCTTCCACAATTGCCTGGTAAGATTCCTCCGCTACTTCTGATTCCAAACATCCTGGATAAATTGTCAAGCTGGAAACACCCAGAGATTCTGCTCCCCTGATAGCATGACCTCCAAAACGCCTAAGCAATTCGGAGTCAAGTAAAGATTTTTCGCCCAGGCCGACAAAAAGAATACGTTTGGGCCCCACACCAGATTTCAGATAAATAAGTAGTGACTCGCCCATCTTAGCTTTGATGTCTTCCTTTAAAAACGCCCTTTCAACCTCATGAGTGAGTTCATCAGGAATACTAGGAAAGCCAGAGCCATTTTCTTCATATACCGGCAAAACTAACAGTGGCGTAACGTGCTCTCTGATTTCTTTAGGATGGAGATGGATTACGTCCATACTGTGGTCCTAGGTTTAGAAATATTTTCAACAATTTCATTGAACGATAAACTAGGTCGCATAGCCACTGAGGTTTTATCAGGTTCTGGTTTGTAATATCCACCAATATCCTGAGGTTCACCCTGTACTGCATACAATTCGTCTAGGATACGATCTGAATTTTCAGCAAATGCATTGGCTATGGGAAGAAAATGACTACTCAGTTTCGGGTCTTGTTCTTGTTCAACCATCGCTTCAGCCCAATACAATGTCAGATAAAAAAGACTGCCTCTATTATCTAGTCCATGGACTTTTCTAGAAGGAGAACGATTGTTGTCTAAATAAACTCCTATCGCCTTGTCGAGCGCTTGCCCCAAAATATTTCCTCCTACATCCCCAAACTGATCTCCTAAATGTTGCAGAGAAGAAGCCAGGGCCATATACTCGCCCAAAGAATCCCACCTCAGGTGACCTTCTGATTCAAACTGTTGGACATGCTTCGGTGCTGATCCTCCAGCTCCAGTCTCAAAAAGACCTCCTCCATTCAGGAGAGGCACAATAGAAAGCATTCGAGCGCTTGTGCCTATCTCAAGAATTGGGAATAAATCAGTAAGATAGTCTCTCAAAACATTCCCTGTAACCGAGATCGTATCCTGACCTTTTCGTATCCTCTCCAAAGAAAAATTCATAGCATCAACTGGAGCAAGAATCTCTATCTGGAGCCCATCAGTGTCATGCTCTTTTAAATACTTATGGACCTTGTATACCAATTGATCGTCATGGGCTCTGGAAGAGTCTAGCCAGAAAACCGCAGGAGTACCTGTAGATCGAGCCCTTTGGACAGCTAGCCGCACCCAATTCCTCACTGGTATATCCTTCGTTTGACATGCCCGCCATATATCCCCTTCATCCACCTCACTTTCGAGTAGGATGGCACCATTTTCATCTAAGATTCGAACAGTCCCCGCACTCTTGATTTCAAAGGTTTTATCGTGTGATCCGTACTCCTCTGCTTTCTGTGCCATCAAGCCAACATTTGAGACACTACCCCTTCTGGCAGGATCATACTGACCATGGTCCTGACAGTCCTTAACAACAGCATCGTATATGCCCGCATAGCTAGAATCAGGGATTACAACCTTACAGTCTTCGAGATCCCCCTTCACATTCCACAATCTTCCAGAATCTCTAATCATGGGTGGTATCGAAGCATCAATAATAACATCACTAGGCACATGTAGATTTGTTATACCCTTACTGGAATCCACCATAGCAATGTCCGGCCCATCTTGATAACAAGTGTCTATATCATTTTGTATTTGTACTCTCTCATCCTCTGGAAGAGTTCTAACCTTATCTAATAGATCACCCAATCCATTGTTTGGATTTACACCCAAACTAGTCAGTATAGAGGTATGCTTTTCAAGCATTTTTGCAAAAAATACCTTCACGCAATGTCCGAAGATAATGGGGTCAGCGATCTTCATCATGGTCGCCTTCAGATGTAAAGAAAATAAGATTTTCTTCTCTTTTGCATCCGATATTTCGTCGCGAAGAAAATCGATAAGTTTATCTCTGCTCATAAAAGTGCAATCCAATACTTCTTCCGCTTCCAAGGCAAGAGACTCTATTAAGATGGTTTTGCTGCCATCACTGGCGATATGCTCGACAGTTGCAATAGTTGGGGTATCTATGGTTATCGAAACTTCGTTATGATAGAAATCACCAGAGTCCATTGTCGCCACATGCGTGCTGGAAGTGCTCGGCCATTCTTTCATATTCGGAGGGTTTTTCTTCGCGAATTCCTTGACTGAATCGGGAGCCCGCCGATCAGAATTCCCTTGCCGGAGTACCGGATTCACCGCGCTACCTTTTACTGAGTCATAGCGTGCTTTAATTTCTTGTTCATCTTGATTGGCTGGATCTTCTGGATAATCTGGTAGTCGGTAACCTTTTTCTTGAAGCTCCGATATACAAGCCTTCATCTGAGGGATAGAAGCACTTATGTTGGGCAACTTAATAATGTTTGCCCGAGGGCTTTCAACCAAATTCCCCAAATCTCGAAGATCGTCGTTGACCCTTTGGCCTTCATCAAGAAAATCTGGAAAGACAGCTATAATTCTTCCCGCCAGAGAAATGTCTCTAGTTTCTATCCGAATTCCAACCGCACTTGCAAATGCACGGACGATCGGTAAAAAAGCGTAAGTTGCCAAGGCGGGAGCTTCATCCGCCCAAGTATAGGTAATCGAAGGTGATGAGCTCATTAAGTATCGCTTTCCTCGTTTACAGTCATAGTAACTAGTACACATTTAGATGACCAATTTGACCTAAAAATCAGTCTAAATAAGGCCAAAAGATAGTCGGGAATTCACGATATTCCAATGACCACAAAAATCTTCCCTTATCCATCCCCTTGCTTAATAACAAAAATAAGGGGTAATTTCTATTTTCGGTTTTTATTCGGTATGGATGAACTTCTCATGAATTCCCTATGACTAAATGCTTTGAAAAAGGGCAAACGTTATGTATTTGGTTTCCGATGTTCGAGCTTGGATTAGAACTTATGCGTAAACCAGCTCTACAAAATATTCCTATTGCTCTCTTGAGTCCCAAGAGAATTAACAGGCGAACGGTATGGCAATGTTCCAAGCAAGCACTAGGCATGGGAATATACCTAGACCAAGCTGTCTCCCAATCTTTTTCTTTCTGTCCAACTTTAATAGTGCTAGAACCTGATCTTGATTACTACAATAGCGTGCAAACAAATGTCCTGAAGACCTTATCCCACATAGGTCCAGACGTAGAATATGCTGGACATGGACGATTCTACATTAATGTAGATGGATTACAGAATTTTCATAAATCCCAACCCTGCCGAGTAAAAGAAAAAGTGCACATATGCTTGAACCAATTCCCCCATGCATTGGTGCGTTCCATAAAAATTGGGTGGGCCAAGGGAAAATTTGCATCCTGGATAGCTGCGACAAAAGCTAATCCTGACCAACCAACTATCGTTGAAGACCAGAAATTAGCTTCATTCTTGAAACCTTCTCCTGTCTCTCTCTTACCAATTGATAGATATATGCTTAGGAATCTCCAGCGACTAGGCATTCAAACTCTTGGCGATTTGACTCTTCTTTCAACTTCAGCTCTAGTCAGACAATTCGGGGAGGAAGGAAGAACAGCACGAATGTGGGCTACTGGAGAACAGATAGATCTTGTCCAACCCAATCATTCCCTTGAACATATCCGTCATTCGATAGACTTCCCTACACCAATTGGACATATAGAGATTCTTTGCAGGTCCCTAGGGAAACTTCTGGAAACCGCCCTAGAAGATCTTAAACACCGAGGCCAGGGTGTCCAAGGTGTCCGTATCACAGCTTCGTGGGAAGAAGGATCTTGGTCGTTGAATCATGTGCTGCGGAATCCCTCGACATCCCATAAAGACATCTATCGTGCTATAACCAGTCAAATATTCCTCTCTCCACCTGCTTGTTCCATAGATAAGCTCATATTAGAGTTTTTCCAATTTTATACTTTCGAGCCACAAGAACATTTCTTCAATCATACGAAAGCTCATCGGGGAACATCTCCCAACAAAGAAATGACAAAAGGAATGATTACACTTCCACTACGGGAAGCTATAAAGGAAATGAAATTGAGAATGGGCTTTTCTCCTCTTTACCGTATCGTAGAGATTGATCCATTGTCACGTATTCCAGAACGACGACATGCTCTATTGAATCTTGACATTTAAATCTTCCTACCCTGGCTACAAAAATCTTTGGAACACGAGGATATAATCATGATCAATTCCCCAGATTCAAATGAAAAAAACAAATACTATAATCATAATATCCAGATACGTACCCTTGACCTTCCTCTCCCCATTAAAGTCGAGCTAGACCAGATTGGGCTACCTATATATTACTACTCTAAAAATAGGAAACGCTTAAAAATTTCTATTATCCGAGACCGATGGAGAATAGACGACGAATGGTGGCGGAAACAGCTATCTAGGAAATATTTCACTATTGTTTTAGAGAATGGATTAATAATAACCATATTTCAAGATCTACTATCACAAAAATGGTATAGTCAGTAGATCTTAGAACCCATTGATTCTCAAAATATAATCTCAGTTCTTACTTCACTTATTCTCACTCGCTACCAATCAGCTTAGACCAACCTTGAGAATACAGGCCTGCAAAGCGTGGCAGATACCCAGGATACTGAGATCCTATAGCTTTCAATTTGTTTCCATCCACTTCTACGATTGCCAATGGGTCAGTTCCTTCGAAAAGGATTTCACCGTCAGGCGCGACCGCCAGAGATGGACCGCCAATGTCTACCCCAAACTCAGAAAACGGTCGGTTTACAGATATGAGATAAGCTTCAGACATAATAGCATTAGCCCTGAGAATTAGCTTCCAGCGTTTATACGTCTCACTAGATGTGGCGCGTGGCACCAAAAGTAACTCTGCACCTTGTGCACGAAGAATCTGAGCTCCTTGTGGGCGCTGGATATCAGAACAAATCTGGATACCTATAGTAACCTCAGACATCGGAATAACCGTTGGAGGATCAGTTCCGGGTATATAATGTGAGGTTTCCCAATAACCTTTTTCTTCAGGAAGATGAATCTTACGATATTGGCCTATCAATCGGCCATTACGATCATAAAAAAGAGCTGTATTATACCTTTTGCCTGTTTTCGAATCAGTGACAATCGCCCCTCCTAGTAAAGCAATACCTGCTTCTGTGGCCACTCTAGAGAGTATTTGCTGACGTGGCCCACCCGAAGGTTCTGCGTCTTCTTCAATGGATTCACGAGTAGCTGGAGACCAAGGATTAAGAGGAAGTTCCGGAAGGACAGCCAAGGTTGCACCTAAATCCTTGGCTTCCAGTAAATAATCTCTGAGACGCAAATGATCTAAATCCTCTAAAAATACATCTGTTAACAGAGCTACCAAAATACGATCGTCCATCAATCTTTCCTCTTTCCACAATCTGTATCCTCACCAATACAGAAAAAGATATTTATTTTCATTGCCCACAACAACCAGGGAAACTATACTTCCTTTTACCCGAATAAAAACCGAATACTTATGCTTAAACATTCTCCTTACATTGAATTACACTGCCACTCAGGATTTTCATTCTTGGATGGAAGTTCACATCCCCAAGAATTAATACTTGAAGCTTTAAAGATAGGATATCCTGCTATAGCCCTAACTGATCACAATGGATTATACGGATCTATGGAATTCGCACACGAAGCACATAAAAATGGAATCCAAGCGATCACTGGATCCGAGGTTACAATCTCGCTAGACATAAGCGATGTCCCCAAAAAACTAAGTTCATTGACCATGCCCGATGAAAAAAATAGCGCTTTATTTAAGGAATGTCATTTAACTATCCTGGCTGAGAATGCCGTGGGCTATTCCAATCTCTGCAAACTTATAAGTGAAGCACATCTTAAAAAAAATTCCCCCCATCCCTACGTTATGCTTTCTTCGTTACTAACTCAAACAGAAGGGCTCATCATACTCACTGGTTGCCATAAAGGACCTCTTTCAATGGCGCTCGAAGACAGTTTTCATACCGCAGAAATTCTCATCCGAAAGTTTAAGAATTCCTTGGATCCAGGACAATTATTTATTGAAATTCAAGATAATGAAAGGATAGGAGACAAGTATCGAAATAAACGCCTTGGATGCCTCGCAGATCGCTTCGACATCCCCTTGGTTGCCACCGGAAACGTTCACTACCATCACTCAAGCCGAAGCCGAATCCAAGATGTTTTGGTGTCCATTAGAAATCGAACTACCCTAGACGGATCCCACAGATGGAGACGCCCAAACACCCAATTTTATCTTGCTTCTTCAGAAGAGATGTTTCATCGTTTCCAAAGCCGACCCGACGCCTTGAAACAAACTCTAAAAATCGCAGAAAAATGCGCGAATTTTGATCTTACTCAAGACCTCGGATATACCTTCCCAAATTTTCATAAAAACAGTCAAAAGAAAGCTCTAGAACTACTCAAATCCAAATGCCTGTCACAACTGTACAAATATTACGAAGGATCACCACTAGAAAATGAAGCTCGCCAACGTCTCTGCCAAGAACTTTCCCTCGTAGACACCCACAACCTAGCAGGTTTTTTTCTCATCTATAGTGAAATCATAGAACTCGCTGAAGAAGTTTCTTCGAAACTGCGGATAGGCGTCCCGAGGAATCAGAGTGGACTCTCTCCAGGTAGAGGGAGAGGATCCTCGGTATCTTCCATCATTTGCTATCTCGTCGGACTTTCCCATATAGATCCTGTTAAATCGAACCTATTCCTTGGTCGTTTTCTCAACGAGAACATGCAGACCATACCAGATATCGATCTCGATTTTCCAAGAGAAATCAGACAAGAACTAATGCTGCAGATCTCCAAAAAATACGGGAATGAACACGCTGCTCTCGTATGCTCATTCTCTACATACCGAATACGCTCTGCTATCCGTGAAATCGGAAAAGTACTAGGTGTTCCAATAGAAATATTAACCAAGATATCCAAATCAACAGAGTACCATTCAGAAAAATCTCTTCCAGAAATCCTCAAACCCATCTCAGAATTCTCCCTAAAAACTACATCCCCATTGTGGAAACATTTCTATCAGCTTGTCAAAGACATCCAAGGCCTTCCTCGCCACATTTCTCAACATGTCGGTGGAATGATAATTTCGAGTCGTCCCCTAACAGAAATGGTCCCCCTAGAGCCAAGTATCCGAGGAGATCGAATCCTTTGTCAGTGGGATAAAGATTCCTGCAATGACGCTGGATTCATAAAAATAGATTTCCTCTCTTTAGGCATGCTTTCTCTCGTAGATGAAACGATCGATTTAATTTCCACTCGACATTCTTATGTTCCTAATCTCTCTCGCATTAATTTCGAAGACCAAGAAATTTATGATCAAATTTGCTCAGGTGAAACGATCGGAACATTTCAGTTAGAGAGTCGAGCGCAAATCCAGATGGGGCGTCGCATACAACCCCGCGACCTTAATGATTTAGCCATTCAAATCGCCATTGTTCGCCCAGGCCCCATTTTAGGTGGCGCAATTAGCATGTATATACGCAGAAGAGAGCTCTCACGAAACAACCCCGATTATGTCATTCAATACGAACATCCCCTCTTAGAAGAAGTCTTGGGAGAAACATTGGGTGTAATTGTTTTTCAAGATCAAGTCTTACAAATTTGTCGATATTTAGCGGGTTTCTCTGATGGAGAAGCTGACGGTCTGCGAAGATCCCTGAGTCGGAAGCGTTCCAAACAATCTATAGAATTATATTGGAAGCCATTTCGAAACGGCTGTAGATCACAGAACATTGATGAATCTATCGCTAAAAAAATATTCCAACAAATAATAGCATTTAGCGGCTTCGGATTCCCCAAATCTCATGCCGTCGCATTTTGCTTACTAGCATACCAATCGGTTTGGCTTCGTCACTACTATAGCACTGAATACTATGTTGCCCTCTTCAACAATCAACCCATGGGATTCTACTCACTAGATGCTCTAAGTAGAGATGCACAGCGCCAGGGAATACGAATCCTTCTGCCAGATATTAATCTCAGTCAAGCCAAGTGTGTCCCAGAAAATTCAGAATTGAGAATCGGCCTAGGACTAGTAAAAGGATGGGGGATGAAAACTGCAATAGCGGTAATAATAGAAAGACAAAGACATGGATTATTCAGATCTTTGTCGGAATTCCTTCAAAGGATGCCTCGATCCTTGAATAGAGATATGCTCGAAAATCTCATTTTAGTTGGAGGATTTAAGGGTTTTGGATTGACTCGCAGAGAAATTTTATGGCAGTTGGGATTGTGGATAGGCCCTAGAGAAAGTCTGAGGCCTGCGACAGTGAAGAGGAAGCAGATTCAAACCGAACTGAGACTGGAAGATCCTAATACAGTAATCACATTCCCAGATCTCACAGCTACTGAACAAATGGTTATGGAATATCGCATGCTTCATTTCTCTGTGGGTTTCCACCCATTATCTCTTCTCCGTAAAGGATTAGATAGTAAAATAATTTTTAGTAACCGTCTATCTGAACTGTCCAACCATGATCCTGTAAAAATATCTGGAATCGTTGTATCCCGGCAAAGACCAGCTTCTGCAAAAGGATACGCATTCATCTCATTAGAAGATGAATGCGGTTTTATCAATGTAGTGGTAAAACCGCATTTATATGAGAAATTTCGCTCCACCTTAGAAACAGAACCATTTCTAGTTATTTGTGGACGACTAAAGAAATCGGGATCTTCCCTAAACGTACTAGCTTCTGATATAGAGAGGCTTGACGTCTGCAAAATTAAAAATTCACCCAAGAAAATGGCCGAGAATTTCAATTATCTAGAGGGGCTCAGGAAATTCCCACCCAAATCTAAGAATTTCAGCTAGGATTTCTTGCGATCTCTTCTCTCAAGATAAAACTGCATGCCATCCCAATCGCCCGAAGGAGAAAAAACATCGAAGTAACTGTCTACGTCTTTCTTGGATAAATATTTTGACATTTCTTGACGAACTTCCCTTTCAAATAATTTTCGATCGCGATCTTCAGGTTGGTTCATCCAAGTGTAAACTCGATCGCGAAAAGCAATTAATCTTTCACGCATTTCCAATACCCTTATTTCGAAATCAGGGTGGATCCCAAAATGTGCAACCCCAAAATTCTCAGGTTGGATTTTTTCAACATCCTCAAGAGTATTCAACCAAAGTGCTACGTCTACTCCCGGTGGAGGAGTAGGAGGATATACTGGTGCTTCCCTGCTAAAAATTGCTCCGAGAGAATCTCCCGCCAGGAAACAACCGTCTACTTCTTCAAGATAAGAAACGTGATGACCAACATGACCAGGTGTAAAAAAAGATCGGATGCTCGGCACTGGACACTTAGTCGGAGAATCCCAAATACATATTCTATCTAAATCAATCGGTAACACTTCTCCCCATAAACGGTCATGTGAATCGCCGAAAGTCATCCTGGTGCTCTCCACCAAACGCCGGGGATCTATCAGATGAGCGATAGCTTCAGGGTGCACATGCACCTGTATCGCAGGATTCTCCAAAACCAAATGGCCGACTCCTCCTGCATGATCGAGATGGACATGTGTGAGTAGCACATGACGAATATCAGAGAACTTAACACCAAGGTCTTCCAAGCCCTTCTTTAAGCCTTTCAGAGACGTTGATGGGCCAGGGTCAACTATCACAGGCTCTGCACAATCTATCCAATAAGAAGATATCAGCCCACTGATACCTTGGAATGAGACGTCAACGGGGGCTACTAACATCAGATCAGTTCAGAGACATTGTTCCTAAGTAGCCAAGTCATCTTTTATCGATAGGCACAAAATCTCGTCTTTCTGAACCCAAGAAGATCTGCCTAGGACGCGCTATTTTCTGTTCTTTATCCTTCAGCATCTCCTCCCACTGAGCCAACCAACCTACGGTCCTAGGAATTGCAAACAGGACTGGGAACATTTCGACAGGGAAACCCATTGCCTGATAAATTAGCCCTGAATAAAAATCGACATTAGGATAGAGGTTTCTTGAGACGAAAAAATCATCATTCAAAGCAATATCTTCAAGCTCCAAAGCTATATCTAATAGCGGGTTCCTTCCTGTCACTTCAAACACATCCGAAGCAGTCTTTTTAATTATACTGGCTCGTGGATCATAAGCTTTATACACTCTATGACCAAAACCCATCAGTCGCTCTTCTTTCCGTTTGACTCCATCCATGAATTTCGGAATATTATCGACTGAACCAATTCTCTGGAGCATCCTCAAGACAGCTTCATTCGCTCCTCCATGTAATGGCCCATATAGAGCCCCCATCGCCCCAGAAAGAGCTGAATAGGGATCGGAGCGACTACTCCCAATGGTCCTCATCGCTGTAGTGGAACAATTCTGTTCGTGATCCGCATGCAAAATAAACAGGACGTCCAAAGCTTTCTCTAGAACAGGGTCGGGTTTTTCTTGGTTTCCACGGACCCTAAAGAGCATGTTCAAAAAGTTAGAAGTGTAAGAAAGTTTATCATTAGGATAACTGGCCGGCATACCTTTATGATGTCGGTAAGCAAAGGCTGCCAATGTAGGCATCTTGGCCACCAACCTCTGAATCTGTAATCGACGAATCTCAGGGTCATTGACTTGACCTGCCTCGGGATAAAAAGTACCAAGCGCTGCCACAGAACTAATCAACATGCTCATAGCATGAGCATCATAACGAAATCCATGCATTACTTCTCGAATATTTTCGTGGACGTTTGTATGACTCTTAATATCATATGTAAACTGATCCAACTCTGACGCTTGGGGTAACTCGCCATGCAAAACAAGATAAGCCACTTCGATAAAATTACTTCGCTCGGCAAGCTGTTCAATAGGGTATCCTCTATATTCCAAAATCCCTTTGGATCCGTCTATGTACGTTATAGTACTGCGAGTCGAGGCCGTATTTGAAAATCCAGGATCATAAGTCATCATCCCGAAATCATCATCGTTTACTCTAATCGCTCTTAAATCCATCGCTCTTATAACATCGCCCTCAAGAATATCTACTTCATATTCACTGCCAGTTCGATTGTCACGAATGGTTAGAGTGTCTTTACCTTTAGTCACTTTTCAGCCCTCTGCTCTCCAATAACGGTTCATCAGATGAAATTTTCACGATCAAATACAGACAGATCTGAAAAAATCGATACATTTGCCAACTCAAAACCTAAACCTACCCAATTAAGTACTCATCATAAAGTCCAGTCACACTTGCAAACTATGATCCAAACAAATAGGACACCAAAGAGTGCAAAAAGTGCCGGGAGCGGGACTCGAACCCGCAAGGGCCTAAGCCCGCCGGATTTTGAGTCCGGTGCGTCTACCAATTCCACCATCCCGGCGATGCA
>JAPKDG010000030.1 GCA_028822645.1 Longimicrobiales bacterium
TTGGCTACGCTTGTTTTATATGTATCCATCTGGAATCACTCAAGATATGGTGGATTTGATTGGCAGCGAGAATTCAATTCTCCCTTATCTCGACATGCCCATCCAACATGGAAGTGATAGAATCTTGAAATTGATGCGTCGACCAGAGAATCAGGAGGTCATTAGAGAGCGAGTCAGGTGGTTAAGAGATTTGGTCCCTGATCTGACACTAAGAACTACGGTTATCGTCGGTTTCCCAGGTGAAACGGAGGATGACTTCCAGCAAATGATGGATTTTCTTGAGGAAATATCTTTTGAACGAGTCGGTGTGTTCACTTATTCTTTGGAGGATGGTACAGCTGCAGCTGAGATGCCCGACAGAGTTCCAGAATCACTGATGGCAGATCGGTTAGAGCAGGTTATGGATCTCCAGAGGGATATATCAGCAAAAAGAAATGCCAACCTTGTGGGATCGAAAATGGAAGTACTGGTAGATGAGGTCCTTGAGGATTCACCATACTTTCAAGGAGAAGGAACTTTCGGCATGGCAAGGACAAAAGGCCAAGCTACTGATGTGGACGGAGTGACACATCTTTATTCCCAAGGCTCACTTAAGCCAGGGGAATTTGTCACTGTAGAGATTCAGGAATCAGAGGATTATGATCTGATAGGGAAAGTGGGGGCGTGATGGATTTGGGAGTTGAGGGAATGTGGAAACGAGCCCAAGAGTTAATGCCGGGTGGAGTTAACTCTCCCGTGCGATCCTTTCGCTCTGTAGGTGGCAAGCCTTTTTTTGTAGATCGTGGTCAAGGACCTTTTCTCTTCGACACAGAAGGGCGACGCTACATCGACTATGTTTTGAGTTGGGGAGCTTTAATCCTAGGACATGCACATGCTAGTGTCGTCGAGGCTTTGAACCGACAGGTCAGGCTAGGGACATCATACGGAACTCCTACTCCCGGTGAGGTGGAGCTGGCAGAGAGATTGGTTAGGATGGTTCCTAGTGTAGATATGGTGCGATTGGTGAATAGTGGGACAGAAGCGACAATGAGTGCCTTACGTTTGGCTAGAGCAGTCACGAATAGAGAATATGTCCTAAAGTTTTCAGGGGGGTATCATGGTCATAGTGACAGCTTCCTTGTGTCCTCTGGAAGTGGGGTTGCTACCTTGAGCCTGCCCGATTCACCAGGGGTCCCCAAATCTACAGCCGCCCTCACCTTGGTTCTTCCTTTCAATAATATAGATCTTTTGAGAGAGCTATTTAAAAATAATGGATCGCAAATTTCTAGCGTATTTGTTGAACCAGTTATGGGTAATTCTGGCCTGATCCTACCCGAAGAAGGCTTTTTGGATGAGTTGAGAGCTTTAACTACTGAGCACGGCAGTCTCCTGGTCTTCGACGAAGTGATGACGGGCTTCCGTGTTGCAAGGGGCGGAGCCGAAGAGAGGTTCGGAGTAAAGCCTGACTTGGTTACTCTCGGCAAAGTAATTGGTGGAGGGCTGCCAGTAGGAGCTTTTGGGGGATCCAGAGAATTGATGGAAAAAATCGCCCCAGCTGGGGATGTGTATCAGGCTGGTACCCTATCAGGGAATCCGTTGGCTACAGCCGCTGGAAATGCTCAGCTAGCATACTTGCAAGAAAATGACCCTTTTGCCGACCTGGAATCTGCCGCTAAAAATCTATCCTCTGGGATAGTAGAAATTTTAAAAGGAGGAGGAATCTCCGCTTGGGGGACCTCAGTGGGGTCTATGTGGGGAATTTTCTTTACAGATTCTCCTGTGCGATCATTTGAAGAAGCAAAAGCTACGGATCAGGAAAATTTCACAAAATTCCATAAAGCTTGTTTACGAAAAGGTGTGTTTTTTGCTCCTTCTGCTTTCGAAGCAGGTTTTGTTTCTACTGAACATACAGAAGAGATAATAGATGAGACTTTAGAGGTCGTCCGTGTCGTGGTTTCGGAAGGTTGGTGATGAAGTTTGATCGGAATGTATTCATGGGTTGTTATGGCATTAAAGCGAGAATGACTATCCGATCATCGGTGATCGTTCTTTTTATGATCGGTCTGTGTATACCAATGTCTTTGTTAAGAGGGCAGGAATTGGCTGACTATGACTATGGGAATCTGGCATTGCGGGGAATTTCAATGGACTATGGGAATATTTCATTTAGTTCATTTGAAGAAACCGAATCATATAGTGTAAAGCTGGATTTGGGCTTCTTGGGCCCTGGGATTAGGATGGCTACCAGGGGATCCTATTGGAGCACACAGATGCGTGCCGAAGAAATAGGAGGTTTGGAATCGAGCTTGACCACTTTGCTGTTGGCTCAAGGAGGGAGTCTTCCTTCGAACGGTTTGGACCTGGGTTCTATAAGGCGAGATGATGCTTCTTTGTCGGTTGAAGCTGACTACGTCTGGAGGATTCCATTAGGTTTTTTGTTCTCGACTGGTCTTGGTGCTTCGGTACACTTGGTTAATGGAACCACTGAAGTTCCAGATGATATTTTCCTGAACGGTCTATTGGATTCAGTTACAGGAGGTTTCAATATCCAGGGCGGGTTAGAGTATGTAGTGGCGGATAGGATAAGAATACATGGAGGTTCACGAGTAGGCATTGTGGGCGATGTTCGCTTCTTCGAATTTGGCGGAGGAGTGACATTGCTGTGGGGTGAGCTACTTTCTGGAGAGTTCCGTTAGAGAGGTCAAGGAGCAAACAGGGAAGGAGGGTACGTCTTTGCAGTGGATTCAGCTGGGTGCTCAGATTCACAAGTCATGTCTATTCGTCTTTGTTGCCCTTCTAGTACAAGGTGCAACCACCTTTTCGTCCGGTCAAGCATCCTTCGAAGACCAAGATCCTGATCCACCTGTTCTAGAAGTGTTTCTTTTGACAGTGGGGCCTGGAGACGCTATTTGGGAAAAATTTGGTCATAATGCTCTAGTTTTCCAGGATAGTCGCGATGGAACGATGATGGCTTACAATTGGGGCATTTTTGATTTCCGACAGCACGATTTCATTATGAGATTGGCCAAGGGAAGGATGCGCTATTCTATGAGGGGATTTCCAGCTTTAGGATTGATAGAGGGCTATCGAAATCAAGACCGAACCGTTTGGTCACAAAAATTAAATCTTACACCTGACCAAAAGTTTGAGTTGCTGGCCTTGGTTAGACAAATGGACTCGGAATCCAACAGGTACTATCAGTATGACTATTATCGAGACAATTGCTCTACCCGGATCCGGGATGCGCTCGACAGTGTTTTGGGAGGTGGAATCTCAATCGTTACCAAGGAACAAGAAGCTGGAAATACATACAGGTGGCACACTTCCAGATTGCTTCAGTCTGATATGCTCGCCTATTTGGGCATTCAGTTCGTTGTCGGCAATTCTGGGGATATGCCTATCTCTATCTGGGAAGAAATGTTTCTGCCATTGCTTCTCAAGGAGCACCTACAGTCTGTTTCGAATCAAAGTATTTCGGGAGAAGATATAAGCATTTTAGCGCCTCCCGAGATTTTGGCAGAATCTTCAAGAGATCTTCAAGAAGTAGGCCGGTCCAGCTTCTTAACACGTATGCTTCTTTTGGGATCGATATTAGGAGTTGTGCTGCTTCTATCTGGATGGGGAGCATCTGAAGGATTTATTCAAGCCCGTTGGATTCTTATTGGCCTTGGGGCTTCTTGGAGTATGGTTACAGGTATTCTGGGGGCTCTGTTGCTACTGTCGTGGTTCCTCACCGATCATGTTTTTTGGACTCTAAACGAAAATATTTTTCAAGCCAATCCAAGTTCTTTGGTTCTGGCGATTATCCTATTGATGTCGCTCCGAAAAAAAGAATATCCCTCAGTAACTAAAATGGCTGGCATTGTCGCTGCCCTAGCAATCCTGGGATTAATTGTACAGGTGCTTCCCGGATTTGATCAAGCGAATGGAGAAATAATTGCCCTGGCATTTCCCATTCATCTCGGCTTGTATTTGGGAGTCACATGGTGGGGGTCTGGCAAAACTAAGTGAACGTGAACCTGAGATTCAGAATTCCTGTAGCATTTTTCAGCCTTTTTGCTCCTCGCCTCATTACAGTTTTTTATTTCTTCGTCAACTTGATTCGAATAGCGGATTGGGTCGTGGAGCAGAAAAATTCTAAAATGTGCAAAACCCAAGTATTTTAGGGTATTTCCTAGTTCGAAGTCTTTTATTAGCTGTTGGTCGGCCATTGTGTCATGTTTGCAGCGAATTGGAATCTTCTGAATTAGCGATGGATAGTAGGTCGGTTTAGAGTACTGAAGAACCTTCACCCTATACACGCATGGGAGACCTTGCCTGGCTGAGTAGTTCCTTAGCAACAATCCTCATATTCCTGAATGTTGGCTTTCGCTACTATGGCGCTTGAACTCATAACTATCGCAGTCTATTATTCTTAGTGACTAGGGATGTCTGAAGTCGGTCAGATGAAGCCGGACAGGATGTTCTGGTTTGCTTTAAATTGGAGTAGGATTGTGAAAAAAGATATACATCCAGATTATGTAAAGGCTGTTGTTACTTGTGCATGTGGACAGACGTTTGAAACTATGGCGACTAAAGGTGAAGTTCATACTGACATTTGTTCAGTGTGTCATCCCTTCTATACAGGCAAGCAACGTCTGGTCGATACGGCTGGCAGGGTAGAACGTTTCAGGCGGAAGTACGATCAGAACCCTGGATAATCCATTAGATAGGCCCAATATTTAATGGACGCTTCTGGGGTAATCGATCTGAAACTTCTCGGTCGACTTAAGCTTGCGAAAGAACGGGTGACTCATCTGAATGAAGAATTGACGAGTCAGAATGTTCTTTTAGATCCAGATCGCCTCAGGGTGATAGGTCAACAAAGGGCCGAGTTGGATCCATTGGTTAAATTAGCTGAGCAGATCGATAATTTGCTTGTAGAGTACGAAGGTGCTCAGCAATTGTTGGAAGATAACGAGGACCAAGAATTTATAGATTTGGCCTTAGAAGAGATAGGTGAACTTACTAGCAGTATTGCAGACCTATCTTCGGAAGCCCAACAACTTCTGGTACCTAAAGACCCCTTGGACCGCAAAGCATCAGTCATAGAAGTGCGTGCAGGAACAGGTGGAGATGAGGCAGGACTTTTTGCGAAAGACCTTGTTCGGATGTACCAGAGAGTGGCTGAACGAGAGGGTTGGACTGTCGAGTTTCTCAGCATTTCAGAGGGCATTCCTGGATCAGTAAAGGAAGCCATATTTACAGTACGTGGGAAAGGAGTGTATGGAAAACTTCGTTTTGAGAGTGGTGTACACAGAGTCCAGCGGGTTCCAGAGACTGAGAGCCAGGGCAGAATCCACACTTCAGCCGCCACGGTCGCAGTTCTTCCAGAAGCTGATGAGGTCGATGTTAAAATTGATCCGAATGATCTACGTATAGATGTTTTTAGATCTTCAGGTCCGGGCGGACAGTCGGTGAATACGACAGATTCTGCTGTACGATTAACGCATATACCTACAGGTTTGGTCGTTTCCTGCCAGGATGAAAAATCACAGCATAAAAACAAAGCTAAGGCCCTCAAAGTACTGAGGAGCAGATTGTTAGATCAATCAATAGCTAGGCAAGAAGCTGAAAGGTCACAGCAACGTAAGGCGCAGGTTGGAACTGGAGACAGATCCGCAAAAATCCGAACGTATAATTTCCCGCAGAACCGGGTCACCGACCATCGTGTAAAATTGACTATTTATTCACTGGACCAAGTGCTGGACGGGGATCTCACAGAACTAATAACTGTCCTGAAGTCAGCGGACCAAGAGGAGCGTCTTCGGGAGGAGTCAGACTTTTGAGATGGTATTGTTGTGGAAGTTGCTGACGTGAATGAGGGTACCAATGGTGAATCTTGGTCGATTAAACGAATGATCTTTTGGAGTGCTGACTACCTTGACAGCAAAGGTGTCGAGAATGCTCGATTAGATGCGGAATGGCTGTTGGCGGGAGCCCTGGAGATGAATCGACTTCAGCTATATTTGCAGTATGATCGTTTACTTAGCTTGACCGAAAAGTCTACTTTTAAATCATTGTTGCTACGTAGAGCTGCTCGGGAACCTTTACAATATATACTAGGGAATACAGCATTTAGAGAGCTAGACTTGTTGACGGATCGTCGTGTATTGATTCCACGTCAAGAGACGGAAATTTTGGTGGAAACTGTTCTGGCTTGGGGATCCGAGCAAAAAGAAGGCATGGAGAACGTTTTAGACTTGGGGACGGGCTCCGGCGCGATTGGAATTTCTCTGGCGTTGGAAGGTAAGTGCTCGAAGGTAGTGGCAACTGACGTGAAAAATGATGCTCTCGATGTGGCAAGAATCAATGCTAAGCAGAATGGGGTGGAGCATCTCATGGAATTCCGTTCTGGGTCATTGTTTGAGGTGGTCAAGTCGGATGAGAAGTTTCAGATAATTGTCTCTAACCCTCCCTACATTCCGGATGATGAAACTATGTTACTTCAGCCAGAAGTGCTGGAATGGGAGCCAACAGAAGCTCTCTTTGGAGGGAAAGCAGGCATGGAAATAATGAGAAAAATAATTATTGGGGCGCCTAAGAATTTGACTCCGGGAGGTCTTCTGGCCCTGGAGTGTGGTTTGGGCCAAGCTGAGCAAGTTGTCTCTGAAATAGAAGCAATGAAGACGTTCAGTTCTGTAATGATCCACCGGGACTTGAATGGACGCGAACGGGTGGTAACGGCAGAGCAAACCTAGGGGGGGTATCTCTAACATAAATAATTGTGTCGATGCATAATTAAAAGTGATGAATCAATCTAACAGGGAAACAAATGGATAGAATCAGCGAAATTGCGATGGATTTGGGTAGATTGCTTGGTCAGTCTGGGGAGTATCAGGTTTTAAAGCAAGCTATTTCTATTGTGGACGAAGACACAGAGGTTGCCGAGATCAGAACAAAACTGGAGAGCATAGAACTTCAGATCAAAGATTTAGTAAGCAGTGGCTCAGAACCTGACGAATCGGTCAAGAAAACCTATGAAGAGTCTTTAAGTCGCCTCCAAACGAGTGCCAGCTATCAGAGGCTTGTTGCAGCTCAGGCAAACTTCGATAAAGTTTTGGTCAAAGTCAATCAGACGATCCAATCTGGGATGTCCGTGGGTGCAGAAAGCCGCATCCTCCTTCCTTAAGAGTAAAGGCTAAAAATTAAGCACCTAGACGATCTCCGAGAGTGGGTTTATCCAGTGATTGATCCTCTAACACAGTGGTTGGTCAGGAAGAGAGTACATCCCAATGTAATTACTACCAGTGGCTTCCTGGTAACTATTGTAGCGGGCTATTTCTATGGTATTGACCATGTTCGAACGGCAGGTGCCCTGGTACTTCTAGGAGGTGCACACGATATTTTCGATGGTCGTGTAGCTCGGCTGTCAGGACTGCAGTCTAAATTTGGAGCATTTTACGACTCGGTTTTAGACCGGATTAGTGAAATTGTGATTTATCTAGGTTTGATCTCTCTTTATAATCAGTATGAGATGTCGCTTTTGAATATGGGTATGATTTATATGATAGCCCTAGCAATGGCAGGATCTTTACTGATCAGCTATACCAGAGCAAAAGCAGAGGCCCTAGGATTGAACTGTACAGTTGGTTTGATGCAGAGGGCTGAGAGAATAGTTCTGCTGGGCTTAGGTTCGCTAATGTTTGGTTTGAGCTGGAATGGTTTTGTATTAAGTGCGATCATTGTAGTATTCGCTATACTGACCAATTTGACAGCAATTCGAAGGATCGTTTGGGTTTATCGGGCGGCTGCAGGAGTTCCGTTAGATACCTAAGTAATGATAATTCCGTAAAGCAAGGAGATACTATTTTGCAAGAAACGCCAGAGATTTCTAGTGCAAAAGGCCGTTTGGGGGTTCTACTTCCGGGGATGGGTGCTGTAGCTACAACCACTATCGCGGGTGTGCTATTGGCCCGTAAGGGCTTGGCGAAACCGATTGGAAGTTTGACACAATTGAATACCATTAGGTTGGGCCAAAGAACAGAAAATCGATCTCCACTGATTAAGGATTTCATTGGCTTGGCGGAACTAGATCAGATTGTTTTCGGGGGATGGGATCCCATCTCTGACAATGCTTACGAAAGCGCGGTAAATGCGGGTGTGCTTAGTAATGAACACTTAGCATTGGTCAAGGATGAAATGATAAAGATTGAGCCTATGTCTGCAGCTTTTGATACCGAATACGTTACACGTCTGGATGGTCCTAATAAGAAAACAGGATCGAACAAGAGAGATATAGCAGAACAGATAAGAGCCGATATTCGCTCTTTTAAGGAAAAGAATGGATGTGACCGCTTAGTCATGGTCTGGTGTGGTTCCACGGAAATTTTCCTGCGCCCTGGATTAGTTCACCAAACCATGGAATCTTTCGAAAGAGGAATGGAAGCAAATGATGCATCAATTGCTCCGAGTATGCTCTATGCATATGCTGCGTTAAAAGAAGGGGTCCCCTATGCAAATGGAGCCCCTAATTTGTCAGCTGATTTCTCTGCCTTTGAAGAGTATGCTCAACTTAAGGGCATACCGATAGCTGGGAAGGATTTCAAGACTGGACAGACTTTAATGAAAACCATCCTCGCTCCTGGATTTAAAGCACGTATGCTTGGAATAAAGGGATGGTTCAGCACCAATATCTTGGGCAACCGTGATGGCGCTGTCTTGGATGACCCTGCCAGTTTTAAGACAAAAGAAGAATCCAAGCTGGGCGTTATCGATCACATACTACAACCGGAACTTTACCCTGATTTGTATGGGGATATCTATCATAAAGTAAGAATAAATTACTATCCCCCCAGAGGTGACGACAAAGAAGGTTGGGACAACATAGACATTTTTGGTTGGCTCAATTACCCGATGCAAATAAAGGTCGATTTCCTCTGTAAAGATTCAATCTTGGCAGCGCCGATTGTGTTGGACTTGGCTATTTTTATGGATTTGGCTGGGCGAGCTGGTCTAGGAGGAATCCAAGAATGGTTATCTTTCTATTTCAAGAGTCCTCAGTGTGCTCCAGGCCTCTATCCCGAGCATGATTTGTTTATTCAAAATTGGAAACTGAAAAATACTCTCCGGTGGCTCGGAGGTGAGGAGCAGATCACCCATCTTGGGAGGGAATATTACTAGCGGTGAATGATCGTAGCTTCCTAGGAGAAAATCGAGGCTTCTTCCTGGCTTTGGAAGGGATGGACGGGTCTGGAAAGACTACACAGGTCGACTTGCTCTCCAAATGGTTTTTTTCAAAAAATTTGAAGTGCACCGTAGCTAGGGAGCCAGGTGGCACAAAGACTGGGGAAGCTATTAGGAGTGTGGTCCAAGAAAATTTGGACCTGGATATTCCTCCTGAAACAGAATTGCTGCTGTACTTGGCAGCGAGGTCTGTTTTCGTCAAGGAAATAGCAATTCCAGTTCTTGACAGAGGGGAAATTTTTCTAACTGATCGTTTCTCTATGTCTACCTTGGCCTACCAGGGCTATGCCAGAGGATTAGATTTAACTGAGGTGGGCAGGTTGAATGATTTCGCCTCGGCTGGATTGAACGCAGATCTTTACATAGTCCTGGATATCCCAGCAGAATTGTCACGTGAGAGGTTGGCATTGGCGAAGAAGAAGAAGGATCGCTTGGAATTGTCAGGAGTTGATTTCATGCAAAAAGTTCGATCAGGTTACTTGGATATTTCAAGGAAGATGGAAAATGCAGTAGTAGTAGACGGAACTGAAAATCCAGAAACGATCCACCTGAAAATTAGAGAAATTCTTATTAGAGAAATGCCAGCTACGTTTGGAATTTAAGAGGTTAGATCCATGATAGATTTACCTTGGAATCAAAAGGAGACTGGATAATCCGTATGGCCAGAATTGGTTTTATGTCTCGAGTTACTGTTATGGCGGTTTCTGCTATCATCGCGTATTGGTTTTTCCAGGGAGCTGTAGAGAGAACAATTCGAGTTGTTGATACTGGGGTGATTGAAGAGGTCTTGGATCACATAACTGAGCAGTTTGTTGACTCGGTTGATCAGTCAGAATTAGTCAATTCGGCCATAGAGGCTTTGGTGAATGGGTTAGATGACCCTCATACCTCATTTATAGATAATCGAGCTTGGGAAAGCTTTAGCCTTCAGGCAGGGACAGAAGCCGATTACGGTGGTGTAGGTTTAGAGATCCTCAAACGTGACAGTCTTGTGACTGTTATTACTTCCATCCCAGGTGGCCCGGCCCTGAGATCAGGAATCCGGCCGGGAGATAGAATTCTTTCGATAGAAGGCGTTTCCGCTAAAAATTGGGATTCCGACCAAGTGGCAGATGGCTTACGAGGAAGGGAAGGAACCGATGTCAATTTGACTATCTATCGGCCAGGTGCCGACAAGCTAATCCCATTCCGACTTACAAGGTCAATAATTGAATTACGCTCGGTTCCATTTACGAAGTTATTGGAGGGATCAGTCGGCTATATTCCTTTGCAGGTTTTCAGTGAGACTTCGGGCAGAGAAGTGGAAGAAGCTGTTGAATCTTTGCGCGGACAGGGAATGAAATCGTTGATTATCGATCTCCGAGATAATCCCGGAGGACTTCTGGCAGAAGGCGTAGCTGTGACTGACCTTTTCCTGAAAGATCGGTTAACTATTTTGGAGACCAAGGGAAGAAATTCCGATATAAAGGAGCGTATCGAATCTATTACCGTCGAGTCAAATGCTGATCTTCCTTTAGTGATATTAGTCAATGGAAATAGCGCTAGTTCGTCAGAAATTGTTGCAGGAGCTCTGCAGGACCATGACCGAGCTCTGATAATTGGAAGCCGCACTTACGGTAAAGGCTCTGTTCAAACTCTTTATAAATTGAGCGGTGGTGATGTTCTGAGACTCACTACAGCTCGTTGGTATACTCCGATGGGTCGTTCTATTCATATGGATTCAGAGGAGAAATTGGAACTAATAAGTTCGGAGTCATCTAAATTGTCGTTGAATGGTCGAGTGGTGAGGATGGATGACTTGAATGGTCGACCACTCTTGAAGTCTGTCGGAGGACGAAAGCTTTATGGAGGAGGAGGTATCACTCCTGATATCTCTGTGTTACAAGACACTCTTTCCTTGAGTGAAGAAGAAGCTTTACATAGGATTCAATTGTCAGGTTCATTTACGGCTGGTCTATTTAACTATGCCGTCAGACATGTCCAGGAAAATCCAGCTATACTTAGTCGATTGCAATTGAAAAATTCAGAACTAGAACTCTTTTACAAAGATTTATTGAGGGATAATGAGGCTATGTTGGAGAGGTCTGACTTAGAGATTGCACGTAGGTTTATAAAATATCAACTAGAACGAGAAATTGCACTTCATGCATGGGGCCCGGAGGGAGCTTTCGAGCAAACTTGGCCTACAGACCTCCAGATTCTGAGGGCGCTTGAAGTTTTGGAACAAGCTCAGTCCCCAGAAAAACTTCTGGAAGCCGCAATTGGCCTCTAACACTGGGACCAAAGGGTACTTAGCCCGGGGCATTTTCAAAATACATAGGTGGAGTAACAAGTTGCTTTGTAATGGGTTCTGTCTATGAGGAAAGGGAATGTTATGGAAGATATATTGGTACGACGTGGTGGAATAGTCGAATCTACCCATCGAGTCCATGTTGCAGTTGTCAATTCCGCAGGCGAAATGATTGCTAAGGTCGGCGATCCTGAAAAAATAGTTTTTTGCCGATCGGCAGCCAAGCCATTTCAGGCTGTGCCCCTAATAGAAGAAAATGTCATAGATCAATTTGGTATCAGTTCCAGAGAGCTGGCTGTTATGTGCGCTTCCCATAGTGGTGAGCCTAAACATGTTGCTGCCGTGAAGTCTATTTTGGCGAAAATAGGTCTGTCTGAGGAAGATCTTGAGTGCGGTCCACACCCTCCTTTTGAAGAAAATGCAGCAATAGATTTATATGCCAAAGGAAAAAAAATTACAGCAGTGCATAACAATTGCTCTGGAAAGCATGCGGGGATGCTTGCTTTAGCACTCTCGAAGGGCTGGAGAACAGGTGGGTATATAAAACAAGAACATCCGGTCCAAATTAGAATGATATCCGAAATATCGAGATGGACCGATTTAGATAAGTCGGGTATTAAGCTAGGTATCGATGGATGTGGAGTAGTATGTTTTGGTCTACCACTCTCTCGCTTGGCTCAAGCTTTTTGTAAACTCGGAGGGGCTGAGGATTCTAACCAAAGAATTGTATCATCTATGGTCGCTCATCCAGATATGGTAGCAGGGACAGGACGGTTCGGGACGGCCCTGGTGGAAGCATTAGGTGGTCGGATCTTTGCCAAAACTGGAGCTGAGGGAGTTTTTGCCGTTGGGTGTACAAAGGGAGAATTTGGAATTGCCATCAAGGTGGAGGACGGCACGAAGAGAGCTACTCCATTAGTAGTTATACAAATCCTCGAACACTTTAATCTGCTGAAAGGTACAAACAAAGAATCCCTAAGCGCTTTTTCCTCCCCAATGATCAGGAATACTCTAGGTGAGGTTGTCGGTGCAATCAGTTCAGATTTTGACCTGGTATGCCTCTAGGTGCCATCAGCCAAGATCTTTCAATTGATTCGCCCGTTTTGTTTAGCCAGTAAGCTCATTGTATGGTCTAGTGTAAAAATGAATTTTTATGAAAGTTTATTTTTTAAAGAGAATATTTTGGTAGCCTCCATTGTGAAATGATGGTCTAGAGTCTCACAAGGTACACTTAGAAGGGAGTTTATCTGTCTATGTTTGTCGACAGAGCAGTGATACATGTATACGGAGGAACTGGTGGTTCAGGTTCCGAGGCTATGCGAAGAGAGAAGGGCGTTCCTAGAGGTGGCCCCGCTGGTGGTGATGGCGGTAACGGCGGGAGTGTTGTTATCGTGGCTGATCTTCAACTTTCTACTCTTCTAGACTTTCATATGAGGCAACATTACAGGGCCGACAGAGGGCTGCATGGGTCAGGGAAAAACAAGACTGGTAAAAGTGGTCAAGATCTAGAAATAAGTGTTCCTCCTGGCACTATAGTAAGAGATGCTGAAACGAAGGACTTTCTAGGAGAGGTATTAGAGCCAGGAGACAGGGTCGTCTTAGCGAGAGGTGGACGTGGAGGAAGGGGCAATGCCAATTTTGCAACTCCCACTAATCAAACTCCAACTAGATGGGAACCTGGAGAACCTGGAGTGGAACGCAGGTTGGAGTTAGAGTTAAAACTCATAGCTGATGTAGGCTTGGTTGGAGAGCCAAATGCCGGCAAGTCTACTTTGTTAGGGGCAATATCGAAAGCACGTCCGAAGGTGGCTGGATATCCCTTTACGACCTTGGAACCCAATCTTGGAATAGTCCAGCTTTCAGATTTCCGAAGTTTTGCGGTGGCTGATATTCCAGGAATTATAGAAGGAGCTCACGAAGGGAAGGGTTTAGGCTTACGGTTTTTGAGACACATTGAACGGACTCGAGTTCTCGCCTTTTTGATTCCGATAGATTCTGATAACCCCGAAAAAGTATATAGGCTGCTCAGAAAGGAAATAGAGAATTACTCGGGGGAGCTTTCTGGGCGTCCACATTGTGTAGTCTTCACAAAAAAAGATATAGATATCCACGAAAATGAAGTGGGAGATTATGATTTCCCAGAAGCTTGGGGGATTTTCGAGTTATCCTCCATCAATAAAGTAGGGATAAAGCTTTTCTTAGAGAGTGTTTGGGAAAAAACTCAGCAGTCACTTGAAAGGGAAAAAAATTCTGAGGATGGCGATTTCTGGGAGTTCTGAACAGTTCATGGTACCAGATCAGGAGAAAGTAATAAGTTGGAGACTGTAGCTTCGCTGTATGTGCATGCTCCTTTCTGTTCACGCCGCTGCTATTATTGCGATTTCGCCGTTAAAGTGGGGTCTTCATCTGATTCTAATCTTTGGATTAAGGCCATAGATGGAGAATTGAGAGCTATCTCTGAAGAGCAATTGTTCAACATAGGTGATTCACTAGAGACACTCTATGTTGGTGGAGGAACCCCTTCTCTACTGAGCAACGATTCGATGGCCAAACTTTCAAGTATGATAGGGATAGGACGGTTGCAAGGGAAGAATTTTGAGTGGACCTGTGAGGCCAATCCCGAAAGCTTTGATAGGGATAAAGCTTCCGCCTGGATTCGAGCAGGCGTCAATAGGATTAGTTTGGGTGTGCAGACTTTCCAGGGACCTGCATTGCGTTGGATGGGAAGGTTACATAGCGCTAAAGAGCCTCGTGAGTCCGTCAGAATTGCCAGAGAAGAGGGATTCTCTAATGTCAGTGTAGATATAATTTTTGGGCTCCCTCCGTCCCTGAAGAGAGACCTAGAGAAGGATTTTGAAGAATTGATGTCACTGGAAGTTGATCACGTGAGCCTTTATGGCTTAACGGTAGAAAATGGAACTCCATTGGGACGTGCTGTTTCAGAAGGGAAGCAAGATATTATTTCTGACTCGCAATACCGAGAGGAATATCTTTTTGCAGTAGACTGGCTTGAATCGAACGGTTATGAGGCTTATGAGGTTTCCAATTTCGCACGACCTGGAAAAGAATCTAAACACAATGCCAATTATTGGTCAGGCAAACCTTATTTGGGTTTGGGAAATGGGGCTCACAGCTACCTGCATCCTATTCGACGGTGGAATATTAGAGATTGGGACAGTTACTGCGAGAAGGCTTTGGAGCATTCTTTACCTTTAGAGAACCAGGAGAATATCGGCAACAAAGAGCATAGGTTGGAGTATCTTTGGTTAAGATTGCGGACCCACACAGGACTAAGGATCGATGACTTCACTGCTATAGTCCAAAATAAATTTGCTGATTGGGTAGTAAACGGCTTGGCAGTCGAACGAGATGGCAATATCTGCTTGACTCCTAGAGGATGGTTGATCATGGACCGCTTAACGTTGGAATTGGAAGAACAACTAACTAGTAACTAGCTTAGGCATTCGGAACTATCACAAGCTGTATTTAACTGAATGGATGTTTGAAGCCCTGGTGTTTTTTGAGGAGGCACTGATAGGATTCGTTCTCTGTGTATATATTATTCAGAGATAGTTTGGTCTTTCGCCTGAGGGGTAGTGGGGAGAACTCTGAGGCACATTAACGTTGTCCAAATGGTTACTAAATGGCTGATTATTATAATCTTCTCGGTATTTCGAGAGATGCTGGTACAGAGGAAATCAAAAAAGCTTATCGAAAACTTGCATTAAAGTACCATCCTGATAAAAACAAGGGTGGATCCAAGAAAAACGATGAGCTTTTTAAACAGGGAACCCAGGCCTATGAGGTCCTCAGTGATCCAGAGAAACGTGCTATCTATGATAGATATGGAGAACAGGGGCTGAAGGGATCTAGTTCAGGACCTGCTGGATTTTCCAACTTTGATTTCAGTGATGCGATAGAAGTGTTTATGCGTGACTTTGGAGGGTTTGGCAATCTGGATGATGCTTTTGGGAGACGATCTAAAAATCCTCGAGACAGGCCGAAACCTAAAGGTGAAACGATAAAAATTAGGATCAGATTGACTCTTAAAGAGGTTCATTCTGGAGCCACTAAAAAAGTTAAGATAGCGGCATTGGATGCTTGTGGGGAATGTTCTGGCGCTGGTGCTGCCAAGGGATCTGGTCCGGTTTCATGCCCCAAATGCGGAGGATCTGGCGAACAACGACAATCTCAAAGAACAATGTTTGGACAATTCGTCAATATAGGAGCTTGTAGCAATTGTAGGGGTCAAGGGCTTGTAATATTGGATCCATGTGGCGCTTGTCGCGGAGATGGACGAATACGAGTTCAAAGGAGTATCGAAGTTGAGGTGCCTCCAGGTGTTACATCGGAAAATTTTATCACGTTGCGGGGTCAGGGCAATATTGGTTCTCAAAATGGTCCGAGAGGAGACACAGTGGTGCTTCTTGACGTGCAGGAAGACGACATATTTTTCCGAGAAGGATCCAACCTGTACTTTGAGTTACCAGTAACCTTTTCACAGGCCACTCTTGGGACTGAAATAGAGATTCCTGGCATACTAGAAAAAATAAACCTAAAGGTTCCAGCGGGCACGCAGAGTGGAGAAGTGCTTCGCTTGAGAGGCAAAGGACTTCCGGAACTGCAGGGACAGAGTCAAGGTGACCAACTGGTTAGGATTGTTGTATGGACACCTGATCAATTGACTAAAGAGCAAGAGGATATTTTCAAAACTCTTCGGTCTGTAGAAGACACTGCTCCTGAAAGTATTAGGTCTGAAGGTGATAAGAGCGTTTGGTCACGGGTAAAAGAAGTGTTTCGCTGATGCTCCCAAGTAATTCTGGATCCCTCTAAATGGTTCCAGACAGTTGGTTGGTGCTGTCCGTGTCTTGCCGCTCCGCACTAGAATTAGAAAAATGTTCTGGCGTAATGTTTGATTTCGGGGCCACTGCTGTTGAAGAAATCAACGGTGATCTCATTACCTATTTCCTCCCTCCCGACAATCTCGGAAATTTCCTAAACTTGATTCGTATGGATTTAAATGAGGGTTTGGAAATTGAAGAGATGTTTTTGGCTTACTCTTGGCAAAGACATGAGGACTGGTCTCATTTGTGGAAGAGAGGTTTTCTTCCCAAGAAGATATCTAAAAAATTGGTCGTAAAACCGAGCTGGTGTGCCACAGAAAGCCAAGAGGATGTTGTAACAGTAGTGATCGATCCAGGGATGGCTTTTGGAACAGCAGAACATCCTACAACCCGAGGCGCCCTCAGATTGGTAGAAAAAGCTTTGTCTCCCGGACAAAAAATAATGGATGTAGGTTGCGGATCTGGGATATTAACAATCGCGGCTATCAGGCTTGGAGCGTCCCATGTTCTTAGCCTGGATAGTGATCCTTATGCAATCGAAGCAACTTCAGCTAATTTACAGAGGAATGGCATAGTAGAAAAGGTGAATGTCCAGCTTGAGAAAGCCAGTCAGTCATGGCTGGAAAATAATGGGGAATGGGAAGGCATAGTCGCCAATATACAGAGTGATACTTTGTTGCCACTGATTGATGGATTTAAAAATGCACTGAATAAGCAAGGATGGTTAGTTCTTAGTGGAATTATGGCTGACGAATGGACTTCTATTTTAAGCAGAACTGAGGAATGTAAGTTTAATGTGAGAGGTATGGATGCTGAAAAAGGGTGGATCTCAGCATGGTTTGAATCAGATGGCTGAAACCTGCAGGCAGTTAACCATAGGTATTTTTTATAATTTTAATTCGTTAGATCACAGTGGTTGATTCCGGGTCGTTGACCACCCCTGTTAAGCTGGATAGTTTCCACTTCATGTCCATAGATTTGAAATCACAATTGCGGTCCGATCTTATCAAAGTGAGAAAGGATCGAAATCGCCTAGGAATCACAGTCCTTGGTTCTCTCCTGGCAGAGGTTCGAAACAGAGAGATCGAATTGGGACGTGACTTGGGTGATGAAGATGTGACCAAAGTAATAATAAAATCTGTAAAGCAGAGAAGAGAAGCAGCGGAGATGATGCGTTCGGGAGGACGCTCAGATCTAGCCGATAAAGAGTTGCAGGAAATGATCATTCTCCAGGAGTATCTTCCTGCCATGCTGAGCGAATCTGACGTAAGAGCTATAGTAAGGAATGCCCTGCAGGAAGGTTTTGACCAACTAGGGAGCCTAATGAGCGAGGTCATGCCAAAACTGCAAGGACGAGTCGACGGCAGGGAAGTTAATCGTATCGTTAGAGAAGAACTGAAGTTATAATCTCTATTCTAGATGACTTTCTTGTTCGAAAAGGCTTAATCGACGGGATTTCGATCCACTTTGGATGAGACTTTTTTGGTAGCTAAGGTATTGTTTCTGTGATTCATAAAGATCAAATAGAGGAAGTCAGGAGTAGGGCTGATATCGTTCAGATAATCAACGGTATTTTGCCATTGAAAAAATCTGGTAAAGACTACAAGGCTTGTTGCCCTTTCCATGAGGAGAAAACCCCGAGTTTTTACGTCGTTCCTGCAAAAGGATTTTATAAGTGCTTCGGGTGTGGCGAATCAGGAGATGTGTTTTCTTTTTTACAGAATTTGCAGGGTCTAGAATTTGCAGAAGCAGTGAAACAAGTGGCCCAGTCTGTAGGGATGGAGATTAAGGAGGACACAAGATTAGACGGAGAAATAGACCCTTTCTCACACCTTTATCAGGTGAATTCTTTTGCCCTTAAATATTTCAAGGATTCCCTCTGGAATGAGGAATTGGGTAAACAAGCACGGGACTATCTCGAACACAGGAAGATTAGTAAGGAAATGTGTGATCGTTACTCCGTCGGCTTTGCCCCAAATGACTGGAATGGTCTTCGTGAAGCTGCTCTTAATCATGGCATGAATGATGGTAATTTATTGGAGGCCGGTCTTCTTTCTAAAAGTGAACGGAGAGAGGAACCCTTTGATAGATTCAGAGGAAGGATCACATTTGCGATAGAGGGTACCAGTGGAAAGGTTTTAGGTTTTGGTGGCAGGTTGCTTGATATTCCAGGCCAGCGAGGGGCAAAATACTTGAACTCTCCGGAAACTCCTATATATCAAAAAGGTTCGATTCTATATGGTCTGGGATTGGCTAAAAATTCCATACGCAGAGAGCAGGTAGCTTTGATAGTAGAGGGCTATTTGGACGTTATTTCTCTGGCTCAAAATGGTTTCGAAAATGTGGTCGCTGCTCTTGGGACTGGTTTCACAAAGGAACAGGCAGAGTTACTCGGTCGTTACACTTCAAAGGCGTGTTTACTGTTTGATAGTGATAAGGCTGGTTTGAAAGCCACCTTTCGATCAGCTGACGTTCTTCTGGCAAGTGGGGTGCATCCATCGGTAAGCTCTTTGCCTCCTGGGACAGATCCCGATGGAGTGGTACATAAGGAAGGAGCGGATGCCTTAGCCACTTATATCGATGGGTCTGTAGATGTTCTTGATCGGAAGCTTCAGGTTCTGAGCGAGCTGGATCATTTTTCGGATATAGAGAAGACTCGGATGTCGATTGATAGACTTCTCCCTACTATCCGTGCGGCACAGGACTCTGCATTACAAGATATTTATGTCTCCAAAGTAGCAGAATATACCGGTGTCAAAAGAGAAACTCTGGAGTCGGAGTTATCCAAGATCGATGCAAAGACTTCTGGATCTGTCAGGCAGCTAAATCCCCAAAAGCATAAGTATCGCAGTAGGCCTCTGTCGGTTCCCTCCATGGGAGCAGAAAAAGAACTTTTGCTTCTTTTAGTTAAAGATGTAGATATGATTGAGAGAACGAGCGAACGCATTGGACCGGATGATTTCACTGATCCAAACTATAGGGCCATTTTTGAGTTATTGCTTGAACAGTCTGATTTTACTGAAATATTAGGGAGGTTGGATCCTTCAGCTAGTTCAGTTTTCCAAAATATCCTATCGAACTCAAGGGAGTTGACTGAAACGGTTAGAGAAAAAATTTTCGTGGACTTGGTAAACAGAATGTTGAGTAGTAAGATGCAAAGGAAGATGGATCATATTGACGAACTGATCAGAGGCAATGAAGATGACAGAACCCTTACCGAATTGCTTACCGAGAAGACATACTTGGGTCGAGAGCGCCGAGAGTTAGGGTTGGATTGGTCTGCTGTAGCACGCAAAACATTTAAGTGAAACTTGATAAGAATTTTAGAATGAAGAGAATTTTATGACATCGCAAGAAAGAACCTCCCTAAAAGAACTACAATCGTTAGATACTCAGCTCGGAATTATTCGCTCTACTATCGACAATTTTGAAATGAAACTCGAGGAGCTTCAAGCTCCGACTTTGAGACTAGGCAAAGAGGTAGCAGCTCTGGAAAAAAGGGTTAAAGAGCTATCTCTTGAAGAAAAAAGGCTAGAATTGGGAATTCGAGAGAAACGTGATAGGTCCGATAAGTTACAAGAGAGAATGAATCAGGTTCGTAACGTGCGAGAAGAAGCTGCAGTGCACGCAGAATCAGAGATGGTCAAGAGGACTCTTCAGAATGATGAGCAAGAAGCTTTGACTGTCATGAATCAAATTAAGAAGATGACTGAGCGTATTAATGAACAGAAAGACACTCACGGCCAATCACTGGCAGAGATGGAACCTCTCCGCGAACAACTAATGTCGGAGAGAGGAGTTGCAGAGCTTAACCTTGAGAAGCTTGATGGAGAAAGAGAAGGGCTTGCGAAAGGACTGAACGTAAACGAGAGAAAAGTGTATGATAGAATAATGAGTGGGCAAGCTAAGATAGCTGTGTCCGATCTCACCGAAGATGGAGCTTGCGGATACTGTTACAGTATGGTGCCCCTCCAGATGCAAAATGAAATTCGTCATAGTGAAAGTCTGATCAGATGTGAGGAGTGTGGGGTTATTCTCACTCCTCAGCCTAGCGATACAAAGATTGACATTGGCTCGGAAGGGAATACAGATGAGTTTGATGGATCTTCAATGTCAGACATGGGTAGTCAAGAGGCTGAGAGTCTGGAAATATCCGATACTTGATTAGGTTTCGGATGCAAAGGGAACCTACCCATGATAATCATGGACAAGTTGAGGCTATCCCGTTTAATCCATGAGCTTTACTTACTCGACAAACCCTCAGTGGAAAGAAGTGGAATCCATGGAAACGCGGGTTGTTGAACTTTTGGAAAAAGAGCTCACTCTCCCGACTATGTTGTGCCAGCTCTTAGCGGTTAGGGGTTACCAGGATCCAGGGGCTGCTAAAAAATTCCTTAGACCCATGATGCATAACCTTCAGGATCCGACTGCTCTCTCGGGAGTAGCTGAAGCAGCACGTCGACTAAAAGAGGCTATCTATGAGAAAGATACTATTCTTGTGCACGGAGATTATGACGTAGATGGAATAGTGGCAACTGCCTTGTTGACTCGTTGGATTAGAAAATTGGGTGGGAACTGTGTCCCATTCATACCAAATCGTTTGACAGATGGATATGATTTTGGTCCCGCCGGCTTGAGTCGAGCTCTTGAATCCAAGGCTAAAGTGATCATTACAGTTGATTCAGGAATTCGTGCTCATGAAACTATATCGGAAGCCAAAGCTTTAGGGATTGGCGTAATAATTACCGATCATCACACTCCAGGAAATGATTTACCGGAGGCGGTTTCTGTGGTCAATCCTAATCAGCCTGGGTGCAATTATGTCAACAAGGGACTTTGTGGTACGGGAGTAGCTTATCGACTGTGTCAAATTTTGGCTACGGATCTTGGGATCCCAGATGAAGAGCTACATTCCTACTTGGATTTTGTAGCCTTAGCAACCATTGCAGATGTTGTACCCCTCACGGAAGAAAATAGAACCTTAGTAAGATATGGTCTTAGAGTTCTGCAGGATTCTAAAAATTGTGGGTTGAAAACATTGATAAATGTCATCAATAAACCAATTGATTCTTTAGATTCGGGTTATGTGGCTTTCCAGTTAGCTCCCCGTATTAATGCCGCTGGAAGGATGGGCACAGCAAACACTGCCCTGGAGCTATTGATGACAGACGATAGGAAATATGCTGAAAAACTCTCTCTGAAATTGGAATCCGAGAACGTGAAAAGACGGGCAGAAGAATCAAAAATCCTCGACGAAGCTTTGGATTTATTGGCGGAGGATTTCGATCCCCAAGTAAATTTTGGAGTGACTATCTGTGCTAAGGGTTGGCATCCGGGTGTCATCGGGATCATAGCATCTCGTATAGCAGAACGTGTACATCGACCAACTGTCGTGCTTTCAATATTAGATAATGAGGCCCGTGGCAGTGCTAGATCAGTTTCCGGATTTGATTTACTCTCATCCTTGAATGCTTGTCAGGATCATTTAGAAAGATTTGGCGGACATCGAGCTGCTGCTGGATTAACTCTATCGCCGAGCAAAGTGGATGCTTTCAAGAGAGATTTTAACGCTGAGGTCAGTCGGAGCTTGAGAAAAGAAAGTCTCCGGCCCATCTTGAAGCCGGACATTGAAATCCAACTGTCAGAGGTAAACCGAAGAACTTTTCATTTACTTTCCTATTTTGGCCCTTATGGAGTATCTAATCCTACCCCTCTCTTTCTTGCACGTGAGGTCAAATTGATTGGCTCAGCCAGAAAAGTGGGGAAGAACCATTTGAAATTGCGTGTCCGGCAACGTGATAAGGAATTTGATGCGATCGGATTCAATCTGGCTAGTAGGATCTCACCAGAAAGTCTTGAGGCCGGTCCTTTAGATATAGTTTTCAGGATTAAGGAGAATTCATACAGAGCTAAGTCGCAGATAGAGTTGCAATTACTAGATGTGCGTTTGTCAGGAGAAAATCACCCCTGGGATAGCTGAGGTTTGGTCTTGAGGATAATTGCCGGAAGATGGAAAGGACGCAGGCTGAAATCACCTAGGGATCGCGGAATGCGTCCTACTAGTGGTAAAGTCCGGGAAGCTTGGATGAGTGCGTTAGGGAATGACATTCTCGGAGCCAGCGTACTAGATTTGTTTGCTGGCTCCGGAGCTCTGGGTTTAGAAGCACTTAGTAGAGGTGCTAAAAGTGTAGTATTTGTGGAAGCCAACCTGGGTTCTATGAAGATATTGAAAGAAAATGTCGGCCTTCTATCACTAGGATCTGAGGTGACAGTGGTCAAAGCTGACGCTATAAATTATATAAAAAATTGGGGGCAAAAAAATTTTGATATTGCTGTTGCAGATCCACCTTATGGCAAAGGTTATGCAAAAGAACTGATAGAAAGTTTTCGAGACCATCCTTTTGCTTCACGGCTCTGGGTGGAACATGCTAAAGATGAGGTAGACGAATCATTCAGTGACTATAATCAGCGACAATATGGTAAAACGGCCATTTCTATTGTGGAGGCAGATCGATGAACACCACTTCTAAATCAGTAATTTATCCTGGTTCCTTTGATCCAATTACCAAAGGACATGAAAACGTAATAGAACGT
>JAPKDG010000006.1 GCA_028822645.1 Longimicrobiales bacterium
GTTAGGGGGATGGTAAAGAGGATCTATACTGACTGGGCACAGCAAAACGGCGTCTCGGAAATGAATCCAGAAATCATGGACAGGGCTCGTATTGAGCTCGGCCTAGAGGGCATGTAGCATTTGTTTGAGATAAAGTCTCTTTCTTATCAGTACCCTTCCGGGAGAACGGGATTGCAGGACATCTCTCT
Organism: Longimicrobiales bacterium; assembly: GCA_028822645.1. GTDB lineage: Bacteria > Gemmatimonadota > Gemmatimonadetes > Longimicrobiales > Gaopeijiaceae. The sequence continues at coordinate 189 of JAPKDG010000006.1, forward strand.
CGAGGGTGGTCCTGGAGAGCGTATTGTTCTGATGGGCCCCAATGGGTCTGGGAAAAGTACGTTGCTTCGGTCCTTGGCTACAGAGTTGTTATATCCTAAGGGCCCCCTTGTAATATTCGGCCAGCCAATATTTAGAAATTTACAGGAAGTGCGACGAAAGATTGGGTTTGCGGGGGACCATCCGATTCATTTGCCAAGCCTAACTGGCATGGAGAACGCCCAACTTTTCACCGATCTGTATGGCTTGGAACGAAAGGATGCGGGGCCGGTATTAGAGAATCTATTCGCAATATTTGGGTTGTCTAAAGTGAAAGACGTTCCTGTTGGTTCCTACTCTCATGGAATGAAGAAAAAACTTCAACTTGTGGAGAGCTTGGCGCATAACCCTAAACTTATCATCTTAGACGAACCTACTTTGGGCCTTGATCCTTCTGCCCTAGAAGCATTTGTCGATTCTATGAATCACAATCAGAACCAAGACAGTTGTATAGTTTTAGCCACGAATCATCCCGAATTAGCAACAAAAGTAGCGACCTCTGTCGTTTTTATGGTCGATGGAGCAATTGTCGTTCAAGGGTCACCCGCCGAACTCTTGCAGCGGCTAGATAATGAGGCAAAAGTTGAGATATGGACGTCTGGGACCGCAGGAGAGGATATTGTCTTGGAGGGTATAAGGGCGAGGGTGTTTTCTGACAGAATAATTGCTAACATGCCCACTGATGTGGCAGGACTACCTATTTTGATGGAAAAAATTCTTGATGTAGGCCTTGTTATTTCTAAGGTAGAAATAACAAGGCCTGATTTGGCCGATGTTTTTGGTTTGCTCACGGGGACTTCTCTGGAAAACGATCACCTACCCAGGGCAGGCTCTTGAGGTTTGTTATATTGAAAGCGGAATGGCGTGTCGGCCTTAGAAACAGGCGCCTGTTTTTTTTGAATACTGTAATTCCCTTGGCTTTTGTTGCTCCGATAATCCTGAGTAACGCACCACCGGTCCATGTGACAGCTATACTTGTAGTATTGTTTGCTTTGTTTTCTACTTTCGGGTCCAGTATTCCTCTCATTCGTGACCAAGAGTCGGGACTACTGCAGAGATATGTAATGACCGGCCTGAACCCAGGGCGATTGGTACTGGAGCGCACAGTTGGATTTGTAGCGATTGATTTCTTACAACTGATCCCCGCCATGCTTCTGATAATATTTACGTACAGTAGTACCCTTGGCTCTACCCTCCTGTTTGTAGTCGCGGTTCTACTCAGTCTGTTGGCTGGCAACTTAGTCGGCGTGCTGGCGGCTACTATTGCCCGCTCCATTGCAGAGGGGGCTTTGTTTTCGAGTGGAATTGCTCTCTACCTGGTCCACCTGGCGGGCGTTTTCCGTGTAGCTTCTGGCGGAAGCCTTTGGGCCACCCTGGAGCTATGGATACCTTTTCGTCCGCTATATATTGCTGTCAGAGGTATTGTTACTGGCATAAGTCCAACAGACACTATGGGTTTAATGGCCCTTCCCATAGTGGCTACTGTGGGTTTGGTTCTGGTAACGTATTTGCGGGGGCAGATGTTGTCGATATCGAAGAAAATGAATAGCTGACAATTGGAAGGTTTGTAGGAGCAAGCTGACCTTTTCGGGCTACTTCTACTTATGGTTGCACATACAACTATAGGTAGAAGTAGCCCGGCTTGTGCTTTTTGTCACAAGAAGCTATTTTTGATCCTGGAAATTTGGGGTAACTACTGGTGAAAATAGGCATTTCCCCAAGCTAATCGGAGGCCGCACAGCTCTGCCCGTTTGAATCTCTACGCCAGGTGCTGTGGTATGGTGGATGGCATAGGTTAAACATAAACATCCTTAATTCGATGTGGAATTGAATTAGGATGATTCGAGGCAAAGAGTATGTATAATGAGGTTTTTGTTCCAATTGACAACTCAGATCACTCCCACTGGGCCGTAGACAGAGCTATTGAGATCTGCAAGAACTCTGGCGGTAGTATCGTTGGCAATCATGTGTACGCTGCTCGGTTGCACGATGTTCGTTTTCGACAGCTGGAAACGGGACTTCCTGCACAATTCCAAACTGCTCAAGAAATTAAGCGGCAACGTAAGATTCATGACAAGCTGATCGAAAAAGGGTTGCAGTTGATTTCTGATTCCTTTTTAGACCAAACTGCCAAGATATGCTCAAAGGCAGGCGTTCCCCTTACTAGGCAATTGTTAGAGGGAATTAATTACGAAGAGATCATACGGGAAGCTAACAAGGGGGCCGGTCGACTGCCCAGTCTCATTGGGTTTGATCCAAATATAGCTGATAAATATGATGGTGGCGAGAACGTACGGAGTGACGTTAAGCTCGGAGATGATGGCCGGATCGTGGCTGAAGATGAGGACCCAGACGAAAAACTGTCTGGGTCGAGCGGGCGTGAATACGACTTGCTGGTTATAGGTGCTCACGGGATCGGCATTCAACCCCTTTCTCAGCTGGGAGGAATGGTTTCCAGGGTCATTCGGCATGTAGAGAAAGACATCCTGATAACGAAGGACAAGAAACCCCTGAGGGAGGGCTCTTGGATGGTCTGCGTAGATGGGTCCTCTTATTCCTACAAGGCGATGCGCCAGGCCTTGGAGATGGCCAGGGATTTCAATGCCAAACTGTTTGTCTGCTCGGCCTTCGACGTGGAATACCATCACTCGGTTTTTGGAAACATTAAAGATATTCTTTCTGTACAAGCTTCAAAGGTCTTTAAGTTCGAAGAACAAGAGGAGTTACATAATAATATCATCGACAAAGGACTACTTAAGTTGGCTCAGGCCAATCTGAAAAGGGCGGAGGTTATGGCCCAGGAATTTCCAGACGTGGAAGTAGAGACGCAAATACTTGTAGGGAAGCCATTCCAGTGTATCCTTCAGTGGATAGAAGAGATTGATCCTAGCCTTTTGATCCTAGCTAGGCATGGCAACCACCGAATTGAAGGGACCGACATGGGCTCTCAAGTGGAAAACCTGTGTCGACTAGCCCCTGGAAACATGTTGGTGACGGGCACCTTAGATGTGGCGCCAGATGACATTCCCTGGATTGAAGAAGACGGGGAATCTGGACTGGAATGGGCCCCTGATGCGGAGGTACGCATTTTGAGAGTTCCGCCTTTTGCTTTGGGAATAGCCAGAAAAGCTGTAGAAGAGTTCACCCTAGACAATTACGGGCCTGGAGCGAACGGGACATATAAAATAGAGGTGAATGGTGCGGGTTCCCGCTCCCTTGAAGAGGTTGAAACCGAGCATGACGGTGAATCTGTCCCTCCCCTAGGGAAAGATGGGATGCCGATGGTTACAGGTGACCGCTTGGACGAAGCCATTAAGAAGCTACTGCCTACCCATATGCAATTGATAATGGGCATCGGTACGGCGGAAGAGTTGGCACTAGCGGAGGTGAAGGCCCAAGAAGCAATGAAGCGGACACTGGTCAAAGGCTTTGATCTCGATCTCGATCCAGAGGTAGCCACGATAGAAACCACCTGTCCCTACACTGGTCATGTTACCACAAGAGAAAGGATTTCAACGGATCCTGTTCAGTGGACTGAGGAGGCTTTCGAGAGACTTGACGCGGTTCCACTAATAGCCCGGCCCCTGGCCAGGAATACGGTTGAGAGGTTCGCACGCGAGCATGAATTCTGGCGAGTGACAACTATGGTAATGGACGAGAATAAACAAGCCATGATCGAGGCGGACGAGTTCGATATGGATACAATGTTGGTCATGTTTAAGGAGTTACAGACAAAGCAGCTTAAGGCTGCAGCGGAAGGAATAGATGGGATGACTCCTGAGATGAGGAAATTTATAGAGGAAGCAAAGGCTAATGGGGTGACGCGGTGTCCCATTAGGGACATTGAAGAGGCGGCTGAAAACTGTCCGGTTGATCTCAAGATGGTGTCACCTGAGGACGCCAAGTCAGCTATAGAGAAGTTTATGGATACGGAGAACAATAAAGCGTGATTCCAAGCTCTGGGACGGCAGTGCTTTCTGAGGATACGTTGGTGGCTCCTTCTGAGAGGCCCGAAAAGGCCTATGTGCCCCACATAGTGGCATGGAACCTAACTAAGAGATGCAATCTTGCCTGTGCTCATTGCTATATTTCGGCGGGATCCTGGCACGCCCAAGAAAGCGAACTTCCTACAGACGAATGCCTGCGGATACTCAATGAAATTTTGGAGTTGAATCCAAGTCCTATGTTGATCCTGACAGGTGGCGAGCCCTTGCTGCGCGATGATCTTGAAGAGATCGCAGAAGCAGCTTCATCCAGGGGTGCGACTGTTGTGATCGGCACTAACGGAACAGGCCTTACAGAGACCCGAATCGACTCCTTGATAGGCTCTGGGGTTAAGGGGGTGGCGGTCAGTATTGATTCTCTCAGGCCTGATTATCATGACCGTTTCAGGCATGGCGGCGGGGCTCTCAGTGAGACTCAAGCAGCGGTGACTAGATGTGCGCAGAAGAAGCTTGATTTTGTGATACAGACGACTGTGACAAGTGGAAATCGGCAGGAATTAAGTGATATTGCCAGGTGGGCTGCTAATGCCGGAGCAATTTCATTTAATGTGTATTTTGTGGTTCCTACTGGCAGGGCTGAACGCATGAAGGGGATGAGCGCAACGGAAAACGAAGAAGTCTTAAAAGATCTGGTTTCCCTAGAGGAGCTTTACAGGGGGACAATGATGGTCCGTTCGAAGTGCCAGCCTCAAATTATGAGGCATGTGATTGAAGGAGGGTCGGATTCCCCTCTTCTCAACTATGAGACGCGGTGCCCCTGCGGCGTACACTACGTTAGAATTACTCCAGAGGGGAAAGTGACTCCCTGTCCTTACATGCCCCTGATTGCAGGAGATCTTCTTACTCAAAGTTTTAAGGAGATCTGGGAAACATCGCCAGTATTTAGTGACTTAAGAGAAGGTGAGCTTTCGGGTCGATGTGGTAGGTGCGAGTACAGAGAGGTGTGCGGTGGTTGTAGGGCTAGAGCCTATGCTGATAGTGGTGACCATTTGGGGCCAGATGATTCTTGTGCCTATGATCCAGTCGGAGACAAACCATTGGTAGCGGTGAAGCAGGGGATGTCCTACGGACAGGCAGTTGGGAAAACCAGCCTGGAGTGGACTCCTGAGGCCTATGAGAAGGTACAAAAGATACCTAGTTTTGTTAGGGGCGTGGTGGTTGAAAGGGTGGAAAAATATGCGCATGCTAGGGGGTATGAAGTGGTAGATATGGAAGTGATGACAAAGGTTCGCGAGGACATGCCAGTAGATTTCTCTAAAAAACTCCCTTTCTTTTTAGGTGGAGGAGGTAGGGCATAATGGCCACCTTGGCAGCTGCCACAGGGAAGAGAAAAATTAAACTAAATCAGAACTGCGGACGGTCCTTGTTCTGGCCAGCTTTGGCTGTTTTTGGGATCGCCAGTCAGTTCGCCAGTCCTGATCTATTGTTGGCTCAAAGCTTAGAAGGCGTGAGGCAGTACGGAGAGTTTCCTTTGGTTGGGAGTCGGGTTGCTATTTGGGTTGCAGCCCAGGTTCATCTTTTGTTCGCTGCTTTTGTCCTTGGTGTGCCGATGTTTGCTGTGGTAGCTGAAGCTGTAGGCATTTTCGGAGGAGACAGCAAGTATGATAAGCTGGCAAAGGAATTTACCAGGCTGCTATTGGTAGCATACTCCGCCACAGCAATCTGGGGAGCAATTTTATCCTTCCTGTTGGTGACTCTCTATCCTGGGCTGTGGCTGTACCTTACTGAAATATTCCAAGTGTCAATGTGGATTTATGTATGTCTGTTTTTCTTTGAATCTTTCACTTTATATCTGTACTACTACGGGTGGGACCTCTGGAATACAGGTAGGGCCAAATGGGTACATTGGACCTTGGGGATTCTCCTGAATATCTGGGGAACTGCAGTCATGTTCATAGCAAACTCATGGCTGACATATATGATGAGCCCCCCTGCAGATGTCACCCCTGATACGGCTCCAGGCATGGTTCAATTTTGGAGCGCTTTTGCCAATGCGACTTGGATGCCCATTAATATCCACAGGATTATTGCCAACGTTGTATTCGGGGGCGCGATTGTGGGCGCTTATGCAGCTTATCGATTCCTGGTCGCGAGGACAGATGAAGAAAGGGCTCATTATGATTGGATGGGGTATATAGGGAACCTCATAGCTATGGGAGCGTTAATTATACTGCCTTTCGCCGGCTATTATTTGGGCAGGGAGATCTACGAGTTTAATCAGCAAATGGGCATCACCATGATGGGCGGCTTTATGAGTTGGCTTTGGATAATCCAAGCTTTTTTGATTGGCGTGCTATTTTTGGCTGGGAACTACTATCTCTGGGTTGGCATGGGGCGTATACCAGGTGCGGAGCGCTTTATGCCCTACACTAAGTATATGCTGGTCGTACTCGTCCTGGGGGTTATGGTGTGGGCCACTCCGAATACGATGATTGCTGATCGAGAAGAAATAGCTGCGATGGGTGGTACTCATCATCCATTTCTAGGTGTACTGGGTGTCATGAGTGCAAAGAATACTGCTGTCAATCTGATGATTCTGACAACCTTTTTGTCCTTCTTGCTTTATCGGAGGGCAAATTCTCGTCCGACTGTGGATTGGGCTAGGACGGGAACCATAGTACAAGGAGCACTTTTCGTGCTGGCCTCTTTGATAGTCGTATTCTATGGCGTCTACGGCTATTTTGTTCCTGCAATTGTGAGGATTGGTTTTTCCGTTTATCAAGTCCTAGCCGTGTTGGCGACTATAATTGGAGTCATCACTATAGATGTGTTCATGTTACGAGGAGCAGAATCCAGAGGGGATATAAGGTGGGGTCAGATGCCGCCCAGGTCCCAGTATGCACTTTTTATTTTGGCAGTGACCTTCACGTGGCTCATGGGTTTGATGGGTTTTGCGCGCAGTGGAATTCGCCAGCATTGGCACGTATGGGAAGTTGTAAGAGATACGAGTGAATATGCGGCAACACCTGCCCTAGGGTATGCGGCGATTGTCATTTCTTGTTGTGTTTTGATTTTTTTCACCTTGGTCTCTTTTATCTTCTGGCTCGGGGGCTTGGCAGAGAAAGGAACAAAGGCAAGCGCAGATTCAGTTGCTGCGACTAGCTCCACTCAGGGAGTGAGTTGATGGAGCCAAAGGTCTATTTGGACAGGATGTGTAAAACGATAGGGGTCGTCTGTGTTAACTGAAAATTTGAAAATAATCGGAGTTGTAGTGGGGACCATAGGCCTCTTTACTCTCGTAGCAAACTCCATTCCTCAGGTCCAGTCTGAGGTCCCACAGGATCTTAGTTTCGGGACGGATGTCACGGCTGCTGAACTGACAGCGTCAGGTGGATTGTTGTTTGGTTCGGCTGGGGGTTGTACAGCATGTCACGGTCTCGGCACTCGTGCTCCCAATCTCTTGACAAGTAATGGAAGTGAAGGTCCTATCGGTGCGCGTTGTGGAGACAGGGTGACTGGGGAGAGCTGTAAAGAGTATTTATACCGCGCCATGATTGAACCTAATGTTTTCTTGGTGGAGGGATATAGCCCGATTATGCCAGATATGAGAAGATCTCTTTCGAACGATCAGATCTGGGCGTTGGTTGCTTATCTGGAAGCGCAAGGAGGAGAAGTGACTGTCACAGGAGCTGATATTAACCAGGAAGGGGAAGGAGAGGCTCAGACCACTATGGCAGCAGCACCGGTACCCGCTGGTCCTACGAGTGACGCAACTGATCCGTTGGAGATTTTGCGAGCAAATGCCTGCTTAGGTTGCCATGTCCTGTCTGGTGAAGGGGCGCCTATTGGTCCTGGCTTCGATGGAATTGGCGGACGGGTGTCAGCTGATTATATTCGCGAGTCAATTTTAAAGCCATCGGTGGCAGCCGCTGAAGGGTACGAGGCATTTGCGGGTCTCATGCCCGCCATCTATGCCAATCAATTGACAGCAGGGCAACTGGAAAATGTGGTTATGTTTCTGGCAGAGCTACGCTAGAGAGGATAAATAGATGAGCAAACATTTACGGCACCCCTTAGGTCGAGCTGTACTGGTTCTACTGGGCGCCTATGTGTTGATAGAATTTGGGATCGCTTACCTGCCCCCACTATTTGGCATTCCCAGTGGGCCGGTGCCTGATACGGTACTCTTCCAATATTTGGGCACAGTCGTGGTAGGTATTTTAATATGGGTCAGTGACAACGAAACTCGGTGGAGCGAATTCAAAGCGCCTTTGCACAAGGTGATGGTAGAACCAGAAAAGAAAAGAGCCAGGCTTGCCCTAGCGGTGATCATTCCAGCCCTGGTGGGCCTGATGACCTTCAACCAGGTCAAGCCTTCTATGGCTGCCCCAGCGACTTTACGGTCAATTCACCCTGCCCCTCCAGGACAGATTGATTTCAAAGGAGAGACAATGGAACTCGCTGGCCTGGAAAACCCACTTCGGGCCACTGGGTCCATGGAAGAGCATTACGAATCGGGAAGAGAAATATACGTTAAAAATTGTATGGCCTGTCATGGTGATGGGTTGGCTGGACGGGGACACTATGCCTTGGGTTTTAATCCTGGTCCAGCGAGTTTTCAAGATGTTGGTACCATTGCTCAGCTGACTGAAAGTTATGTTTTTTGGAGAGTTGCCAAGGGAGGACCCGGCCTTCCAAACGAGGGTGCGCCATGGAACTCAGCGATGCCTTCTTGGGAAGACTTTTTGACTGAAGAGGAAATATGGTCTGTTATTATTTTTATGTATGAACAGGCGGGCCATGAACCTCGTACCTGGGAGGAAGAAGGGGAACATTGATGGATACAATTAGAATCATGCTCTTAGTCCTAACTGTCATGACTATCCCGTTGAGGCTTGATGCTCTACAGGAAGATGATTTAGGGAAAGTTACCTATGACCGATGGTGCTCTGAGTGTCACGGGGTAGATGGCAGCGGTAATGGGTCGGCAGCGGGATTCATGTTACCGCGGCCTAGGAATTTCACTCTAGCGCAATACCAGATCCGTACTACTGCTAGTGGGGACCTTCCCACTGATCAGAACATGTTGGATGCGATCAATAATGGTGCCCCAGGTACGGCAATGCCAGCGTGGGACGATCTTTTGTCGGAGCCTGAAAAACAAGCTCTTGTGCAATACCTTAAGACATTTTCTAGGTTTTTCCCCGACGACGAGGTCCCCCAGTCGCTGGATTTTGGGGGTTCCACCCGTACATCTGAAGAAGTGGTAGCTGAAGGTAGGCGTCAATATGAAGCGATAGAGTGTTGGAAGTGTCATGGTGATCAAGGCCGCGGTGATGGGGAGTCATCGCCGACGCTGGTTGATGATACTGGTTTTCCTGCAGCAGCAGCGGACCTGACTGAGAATTGGTTTTTCAATGGGGGAGATGACGTCGAAGATATTTACAGGGCAATTCGTACTGGCTTGGATGGAACTCCAATGCCGAATTTTTCTGATGTGCTGGATGCTGGCGTCATAACCGAGGAAGAGCTTTGGGCTGTGGCGCACTATGTCAGAAGCCTTTCTCCTGAAGAGGTCCCTGGGATTTCCGAAGTTGTGCAGGCTAGATTGATCGAAGATCTAGACGTGCCCCGCTCTGTAGCTGATGAGATCTGGAACGAAACTGAAGGCGTGTATATTCCTTTAGTCGGTCAAATCATTGTCCAACCACGTTGGTTCAATCCCCGCGTAGACGGAGTCTGGGTTAAGGCTTTTCACAACGGGGAAGACATTAGTGTCATGGTGAGGTGGAGTGATCCGAACAATAGTCCTGACCAAGCATGGTCAGACTGGAAATCGCAAGTGGTGACAACAATGGAGCCTAAAGAGGGTGGTGATACGGGAATAGGTGCGTCTCCGGATCAATTAGTTGTTCAATTTCCTATGCAAATGCCAGAGGGTATGGAACGTCCATATTTTCTGAAAGGGGATAGCCGTCGACCTGTCTATTTGTGGGAATGGAAAAGTGATAGACAAACCGCCCTGGAAGGGGAGGCCCGTGGTGTAGGGACCGAAAGTTTCCAAGCCGAGGGCCAAGACCTTAGTGTGGAAGGAGTCCACAAAGATGGACAGTGGCAGGTTGTATTTACACGACCCCTACTGACTGAAGATGAAAATGATTTAGATTTCATTACAGGTGAAGCAATCCCGATGAGCTTTTTTGCTTGGGATGGCGATAATGGCGAATCAGGCAATCAAGGAGCTTTAAGTTCTTGGTATTTTTTAATGTTGGAAGAAGCAACACCTACAGCTGTGTATGTGGCACCGCCGTTAGCTATGCTGTTGGCCGGTGCTTTAGGTCTGTTGATGGTCAGGAACGCTCAAAAACGTGAGAAGGAAAATATTTAGCAGGTAAACGAGAAAACCTAAACGCTGATTAAAGCGGAGGAATTATGTTAGTTCTAAAGAAAATTGAAAAGTTGGCAGCTTTTACACTTGTTGGTAGTCTGTTAATGGTTGGTTGTGGAGGAGCAGACAGCTCTGATAGTGCGGGATCCTCTTCCGCCGCCTCAGAAGCTACAGCTATGGAGAATCCTGTGGATCCTTCTACAGCTGGTAATATTGTTGGTTCAGTAGCCTTCGAAGGTAGCGCTCCTGCGATGGATGCTATTGATATGAGTGGAGAATCAGTGTGTGCGAACAAGCACTCGGGCACTCCTATGGTTCAAACCGTGGTTGTGAACGACAACGGTACGCTTAGCAATGTGTTCGTCTATGTAAAAGAGGGTAGTGCAATTGACGGCATGCAATTTCCAACCCCATCAGCAGCACTGCTAGATCAGGATGGATGTGTATATAGTCCCCATGTGATGGGAGTGATGGTTGATCAGGAAATCACAATTCGTAACAGTGACGGGCTACTGCACAACATTAACGCAACACCGACTGAGCAGCGTGGCTTTAACAGCAGCCAGCCGGTCACGATGGAGACATCACAGGATTTTGGTACGCCAGAAGTGATGATTCCACTTAGGTGTGACGTCCACGGGTGGATGACTGCTTATATAGGAGTACTAACCCACCCTTACCACAGCGTATCGGACGGTAGTGGTGATTTTAGCCTTTCTACTCTCCCCGAGGGAGACTATGTAGTAGAGGCATGGCACGAGCAGTATGGAACACAGAGTCAAACGGTCACGGTTACTGCAGGTGGGACTGCAGATGTTACCTTCACTTTTAGTGCTGACATGGCCAATGCGGTAGTTCCAATGGGAACACCAGTAGATCTTCATGATCATTCCTTAGTTACGGACCAGCAATAGGATCATTGGTCGACACGCTACAAGGTTACTGTACAAACCTAAAAGGGAGAGGATGCTGGGATGAATTTGTCGTGGATTATGCCGGAGAGCGTTTCTACGTTTGGACCGGCTTTAGATAACCTCTATTACGTAATTCTTGTGATAACAGGAATAGTATTTGTCGTGACCGAGGTCGTGCTTGTGTATTTCATGATCAAGTACAGACATAAAGAAGGCAGAAAAGCTACTTATATAGAAGGAAGTAGCAAGGCTGAATGGATATGGACTTCGGCAACAGCAGTCATAGTTATGGCCCTTGCCATTTATTCCAAAGGTATCTGGGACGAAATTCGTCATCCAGATATGTTTCCCGAAAACGCTTACGAACTAAACGTTACGGCGAAACAATATGAATGGAACGCCGCCTATGCTGGGCCAGATGGGCAATTGGGGACTTCGGACGATATCATGTCTAGAAACCAAGTCCATGTTCCAGTAGATCAGCCTGTCATTGTGAATCTTCAGTCGGAAGATGTTATCCATTCTTTTTTCTTGCCGCAATTGAGGGTTAAGCATGACGTTGTCCCAGGACGGGTTTGGCCAATTTGGTTCGAAGCTACACAAACGGGCGAATTTCCTCTCGCGTGTGCAGAACTTTGTGGTCTGGGGCATTACCGGATGGGAGGCACATTAATTGTCCATTCAAAAGAAGATTTTGACAGCTGGCTTTCCGAGATGCAGATCGAAGCGGAGGACGACGAATGAGCAGTGCGATACCTGTGGGTGACAGCCACTCAGAAGACCACCACGACTTAGGTTTTATTAGGACCTATATCTTTTCTACTGATCATAAAATGATCGCTAAGCAGTTTCTTGTTACTTCACTCCTATTTCTTGCCTTGGGTGGAATGCTTGCTGCTATGATTAGGTGGCAACTTGGATTTCCCGGGCAGCCCCTGCCCTTCAACCTCGGAGCTATCTTACCAGACACTATGGCCCCAGGGGGCATAATACTTCCTGAGTTCTATAACTCACTAGTAACTATGCACGCTACCTTCATGGTGTTTTTTGCATTGATGCCTCTTATGGCAGGTGTATTTGGAAACTTGTTGATTCCATTGCAAATCGGGGCTGATGATATGGCCTTTCCTCGAATCAACATGTTGTCCTTTTGGATCACACCAGTGGCGGGTGCAATTATGTTGGCCAGTTTTTTCGTCGAAGGTGGTGCGGCGGGGGCTGGCTGGACGTCTTATGCACCCTTAAGTACGTCTGGTGAATGGACTGGGGTATATTTGGGTCAAATTCTTTGGCTGGTTAGCCTTATAGTCTTGGGCTTCTCCTCTATTACGGGAGCACTTAATTATGTGACTACTGTTATAGCAATGCGTGCTCCAGGGATGACTTGGTTTCGGATACCACTAGCCACTTGGTCTTTGTTTGTTACTGCGTGGTTGCTACTGCTGGCCATTCCAATATTGACGGGTGGATTAATTCTTCTGCTTCTTGACCAAACAATTGGGACGGCTTTCTTTCGGCCAGAAGGGAGCGGAGAACCGCTAATGTGGCAACATATTTTTTGGTTCTTCGGCCATCCTGAAGTGTATATCCTTATCCTCCCAGCCATGGGATTTGTCTCCGAAGTCATCGCGAATAGATCTAGAAAGCCTGTATTCGGATACCATTCTATGGTAGTCGCTATTGTCGCTATTGCGTTTTTGGGTTGGGTTGTCTGGGGACACCATATGTTCCAAAGTGGAATGAATCCATTCCTAGGAATGAGCTTCATGGCGACCACAGTTGTGATTGCAGTACCATCAGCGATTAAAACGTTTAACTGGATAGGCACTTTGTGGAAGGGGGATATACATTTTGACACCCCTCTCTTACATGCGGTTTCATTCGTTGCTCTTTTTGTGATAGGTGGATTGTCCGGCATCTTTCTCGCGTCAGCTCCAGTAGATATTTATCTCCACGATACTTATTTCATTGTTGCACACCTGCACTATGTATTAGTAGGGGGTAGTTTATTCGGAATTTTTGCAGGTATCACATTTTGGTACCCAAAAATGTTCGGAAGGATGATGAATGAAACTCTAGGAAAACTACACTGGGGCGTGTCGTTCATCGCCTATAATCTAGCATTTTTTCCGATGCACAACTTGGGGGTCCAAGGGATGATGCGTCGGATTTATGACCCCAATCAATACGAATTTCTGCAGAGTCTGCAATCCACCAACACATTTATTTCTAAAAGCGTTTTTGTCTTTGTATCAGTCCAGGTACTTTTTGCTATCAATTTCTTCTGGAGTATGAGAAAGGGTAAAAAAGCAGGCGACAATCCTTGGGATTCAAATGGCCTTGAATGGGCCTGTCCCTCCCCTCCTCCGCATGGCAATTTTGCAGAAATACCTATAGTACATAGAGGGCCTTATGAATATAGTTATCCAGGGAGAGAACAAGATTTCTGGCCGCAAAACGAAGCGCCTGTTGAGAGCTTTGGTGCAAGTACAAAACCCGAACACAAGCCCGGAGAGTAACTATGAGTGACGCTGTATTGGCTACTATAGACCGCACTCCGGAGCCGGGTATGGGGGTGTTTAATAAAAAACTTGGCATGTGGGTGTTTTTGTTGAGTGAGGTGATGTTTTTCACTTCCCTCATTGGCTCATATATCATTTTGCGTTATGCCCATCCAGATCATTTTGCTGCACCAGGAGAGTTACTCAATGTAAATTTGACGGCGGCAAATACGTTTCTTTTGATTTGTTCTTCTGTTAGCATGGTGAAGGCTTTTGCTGCTATCCAACAGGGAGACTTAAAAGGATTACAGAGGTGGTTGTTGGTGACCATACTGATGGGTACCGCCTTCGTTAGCGTGCAAGCTTATGAGTATATAATGCTTAGTCACGAAGGTTTTCTTCCCGGCCTGGCAGATTATACCGCACATGCTGGAGGTCCATTATACGGTGCGACTTTTTATGTCATGACAGGCTTCCATGGTGCTCACGTTAGCCTGGGTGTTTTAGCTCTGATCTTTGTTTATATCCGGGCGCTGAGAGGGGAATATACCGTTGCGGATCACGAAGGAGTGGAAGTAATAGGGCTGTATTGGCATTTTGTCGATCTGGTTTGGATCATTCTCTTCACCATCGTATACCTCATATAGACACAAAGAGAAGAAATTATGAAAAACTCTGAAAATGGCACCTCTGACAACCGGATGAATTTCCTGGGTTGGAAGGTAGATATTTATATCGGTATTTGGGTGATTCTCCTTCTACTCACTCTGGGCGAGGTGATTCTTGCTTTCTTGCCTTTTCCTAAAATGGCTCTTGCTCTGGGCTTGATTGCTATGGCTGTGTATAAGGCTGCATTGGTTGGTTGGTATTATATGCACCTGCGCTACGAACCGAGGAATCTTTGGATCCTAGCTATTTGCCCGCTTCCCTTAGCGTTTATTTTGGTTCTTGCAGTGATGACGGAATTTGGATGGCTAGTTGGATAGTGACGGGATTGCCTGGAGTGAGGTCAGCATCATAAATATTTATAGATTCAGATAGAGAGCTGATTTTGGAAGAACAGTCGGGGCTCAGATTAGGACTATTTTTTGCTGGGGCGTTAATGGCAGCCGTTCCGGTTAGTGTGGGAATAGGCTTTGCAATTTTTTTGGTGCGAGAGTTCTGGAAAGAACATCAATCCAGAGACTAAAACTTGGCGGTTCTCTCAGGTTCATTGAGTCATCAGGACTATTGATTTGATCGCCCGAGGAACCGATTCAAATGAATTAAATAGTAAAGCATTCCGCAACCCAATATTACAAAGAGAATTCCTAGCATCACAGAGTTGGTTTCGGCGTTTGTAGTGAATCGAACTATTTCGTAAATGCCAAATCCCCAACAAAATAGAATGCTGGAAGCAATAAGTACTCTGTGAAAATTCATTAATGACAACATTTCTGGCTCCGGCATTTTGTGTAAAAATGTGAATCGAACGGGTATGACATGTTGATCCTAAGGTAGGTCTCCAAGGCTGATGGATTCATCAATCAACATGACGGGTATGTCTTCGAGGACTGGATAGACTACTGAACCGTCTTGGGTAACAAGGCCCTCTAGGAGGGGTTCATTGACAGCAACCCCTTTCTTGTTAGTGAGGGTCCCGGCTAAGACTGCGGAGTTGATTTGAGATAGGATTTCCCTGCTGGCTTGGGATAGAGGTTGGCGGCTTTGTGGGCAAACCAGAATTTTTAGTAATTCTTTATCTACCATGTGTCGTTCCAGGTTAAAAATGCTAGATTGTCTCTAGGGAGCAAACTCTTTTCTAGAGTGAAAAACTACTGAAATTGGAGCTGAGAGCAACCCAAATCCTATGAAGGCAGCTCACTGGGTATTATTGGTTTTGTTTATCGCTGGATCAGGTCTTGGTGCTGCAAGAAGACCTGAGGCCGCCGAGAGCTATATCTCGATTCGGGCTGGCACAGCATTGGTGATCCTTGGAAATGACACAGTTAATGCTGAAGTCGCCAGAACCTCTCAGGAGCGCAGTAAGGGGCTCATGGACAGAAGAGAGGTACCCGACGGTACTGGTATGCTGTTTGTGTTTGAAAGAGAAGCCAATAGGGCATTTTGGATGGAGGACACTCTGGTGAGTTTAGATATAGCTTTTTTGGATTCCAGCATGAACATCATAGATATTCAACAAATGGATTCAGGATCCAGCGAGATCTATGACAGTGCTGCTCCTGCTAAATTTGCTCTGGAAGTGCGGAAAGGTTGGCTTGAGGAGCATTGTATTACTGTGGGTTTAAGGGCCGAGATTATCTTCCTTTGATTGCAACGGCTAATGCTTCTACTAGGGCATCTATGTCTTCCCGGTCATTATAGACGTTAGGGGAAATCCTCAAAGATTTTCCTCTGACTGAGAGGAAAATCTTTCTTCTTTCCAGTTCTTGTTTTAAAGATTCTAAGCACAAATTATTTGGTAAAGTTAATCCAAGTAGGTGTCCAGACCTGTGGCTCCGTTCTTCCGCTGAAAAGCCGAATTCAGCGACTTCTCGAACTAGTTTGTCGGTGAGCTGGCTACAATAAGCTTGGATAGCATGAGGGGTCCATTCCTGTAGTAAACTTAGAGCGGCCGTAAGCATAGGTAATAGAATGAAGTTGGAAGATTCTCCAACATCATAGCGGATGGCTCCAGGATGGTAGAGTTCCTGATAGTCAACTAAACCTGCAAAATTTTGGCTTCCCTGTCGTCCTATCCAGGTCTCTTCGAGGGGCACGCCTTCGTCAAAGCGAGAATTGAAGTAGGCTACCCCTATCGAGTAGGGTCCTAAAAGCCATTTGTAGCCTGCTACTATAAGGACGTCTGGGCGTATCTCGGCTACGTCAAAAGGTAGGGCGCCTATGGATTGGGTGCCGTCTACTACTAAGGCCGTTCCCAGCTCTCTTGCACGTTGGCTAATGGCTTTCAGGTCAAAAAGGGTACCATCGGTCCAATGGACGTGGGGAACACTTATGATGGCTGTGTCCTTGTCCATACGATCTAAAATCCGTTCATTCCAATCACTGGATTTTGGAGATGTAGAACTGGGGGCAACTGTTCTCAGCTCAGCTCCTACATCTGACGCTTTTTTTCTCCATGTGTACACATTTCCTGGGAATTGTTCATGGAGTATGACTATATTTTGTCCCCGTTTGACAGGGAGATTCTGGGCTGCAACTGCAGCTCCGTAAGATGCGGATGGAATGATAGCAATGCGGTTGGGTTCAGAGACTCCGATGAGCTTAGCGAAACGCCTCCGTATTTCATGTTGCTCGGAAAAAAAATCACTAGCGCGGATGTCAGTCGGTTGCCGTTTGCGAAGTATCCCTTGGATTCCGGCTTCTTCCACTTCTGCGGGCAACGGTGACATGTAGGCGCAGTTGAGGTAGTGTATTTCTTCTGATAGAAGGAATGCATCCCGCTGACATGGCAAAGCCATTTTAGGTTACCAGGAGTGTTTGTAAAGCTTTGAATAGGGACTTCTGAGTCACTCCAGGCGATAATGTCACCTAATTCCTGACCACCACTGCTCGACACCTGGGTGGACTGGTATTGGTGCATCTTCGAGAAACGCAAGGTCAATCTCTCGTGCCATGATGGATACATTTTCCAGTGCTTGTCTGTCATTGGCTATTAGGTTTAGGACATTGATTACAATATTATTTGGTAAAGTTTCAGAAGCTACTATCCAGTTAAGAACAATGGCTGTTGAGATAGGTTCATCTAAGCCAGGATAAATTCCACCTGGTATTTCCCCTCGTCCAAAATAGGGGTAAAGGTCGATCAGTTGCGTTATTCGACTTGGGGTAATCGGTAGCAACCGTGCTCCTCCTGTTGCTGTAGCTTCGAGAATGGCCGCAGCGGGGTATCCGACACTAATGATGGCCGCATCAATTGCTCTGTCTCTTAATGCTGATGCAGATTCGTTAAACGACAAATAGCGAACGTCTACATCTTGATAAGTGAGGCCATGTACCTCCAAGATTCTCTTAGAGATCTGTTCTGTTCCGCTTCCTGGTGCTCCGACTGATACTCGTAATCCCCTGAAGTCTTCAATGCTTTGAGCTTCGGATCCTTCAGCGACTAAAATATGAGTTGGATTAGGATAAAGTGGTGCCACCACTCTAAGGTCAGGGACTGTTCCGTTGAACTCTGGGCTTCCAAAGTATGCGTCATAAACGGTATTCGCAGTTGCAAATGCGAGTTCCATTTGGCCAGCACGGATCCGGTTGATGTTTTCTACAGCGCCGCCAGTCACCTCTGCGTTAAAAATTTGGTTTTCGTCCGCTTGCGTTAAAAGGCTGGCGATGACGCCACCAAGAGGGTAATAGATTCCACCAGTACCAGCGGTTCCTAAGCTAAAGAAACTAGGTGCACCGCTGGGATCACCTGAGCAACCTACAATAAAAATTAGGAGTGCCAGGATGAATCTCCTCGGTCTCTGAAAATGTCTCTTTGTTTCAACCACCGTATAACCTCCTTAGAAGTTTGCTTCAGTCAAAAATAAGCCGTTGTCTAGAACCTTCTATTTTCTCAGAAGTATCAGAGCAAGTAGCAAGATACCAATTATATCTGTTTCCCAGCCAGGAAACATCAAAGTTCCAGATGCTACACCAAGTAAAATTCTTTCCCACGCCATAAGGTGCCTGGAAGTGAATCCAATCCCAGCCGCCGCCAGGGCTGTCACTCCAGCGATGCCAGTACAGAGCGCCTGGGCTATTCCTAACTTACTTCCCTGCAATAGCAGAGGAGAAAAACCCTCACTGGAGGCAAACATAAAGGGAACAATAAATCCTACTGAGGCCAGTATAACGGCAGTAAATGCAGTTTTCATGGGGGGCGAGTCAGCAATGCCAGCAGCAGCGTATGCGGCTAAAGATACTGGTGGGGTAACGTTAGAGATACAGCCGAAATAAAAGATGAAGAGGTGAGCTGCCAGCAGGGGAACGCCTAATTCTGTCAAAGCGGGTGCCCCAAGGGCAGCCAAGACAACATAGGCGGCTGTTGTAGGCAGTCCCATTCCTAGAATGATCGAACCAAGTCCAGTGAGAAAAAGAGCCACGAAAAGATTCCCACCCGAAACAGTGATAATGAGTTCTGACATCCTTAATCCGATGCCAGTGAGGGAAGCCACACCTACAACGATTCCAGCCGCAGCACATGCCGAGGCTACCTGTACAGCACCCTTCGCTGCAGAATTTAAAGCTCTAGTAATGTCTCGCCAGCCCAACCAAGTATCCTTCCTCAACCATGTGACTGCCAAGGCAGAGGCTACTCCCCAAAAAGCGGCTCGACTGGGCGAACTTCCTTGAAGTAGGACGATCACAATAGCTGCAAGGGGAAGAAGAAGGTGGATTCGGGACCAAAGCTTTTCATCTCTGGTTTCTGTGGACGGTTCTAGTCCCATCTTGCAGGCCTGAAAGTGAATCGCCATCAATAAAGCAACATAATAAAGGATTGCAGGGATAGCGGCGGCGAGGGCGACTTCGCCGTAGGGTATATTTGTCCAAGTGGCCAGAATGAACGCACCAGCACCCATTATTGGAGGCATGAGTTGCCCACCTGTACTCGCGGCAGACTCAATTGCAGCGGCGAAATAAGGTTTGAATCCAGCCCTTCGCATAAGCGGGATGGTGAAGGTTCCAGTTGTTACTACATTGGCGACTGCACTTCCCGAGAGAGAACCCATGAGAGCACTTGCTACTGCCGCAGTTTTGGCTGGGCCTCCTCGGGTCTTTCCAGCCACCCTGTCGGCCAATCCGATAAGAAGTGCTCCACCTCCTGCCACATCTAGAACAGCGCCAAAAAGAATAAAGAGATAGACGAATTGAGCGGAAACCCCCAGAGGGATGCCCCAAATGCCTTCAGTAGATAAGTATAAATGTTCTACTAGCCGTTGTACTCCATATCCTCGATGAGCAAGTATTCCTGGCAAATACGGGCCTGAAAAAGCAAACGCAAGAGCAAATATGGCCACTGTCACTAAGCCCCACCCAGTAAATCGCCTTGCCAGTTCCAAGACGAGCAGCACGGTGATGGATCCAGCTATCAAATCCAGGTTTGTCGGCGATCCAGAACGCGAAACAAGAACTTGATACTGCGAAACCAAGTAGATACACGAAGTGACGGTCAGACATGCTAGCAATACTGACAGATACTTGGATCCGCGAGAGGTATTCCTTTTTTTAGAATACAGGTCCGCTCCCACAAAACCCAGTATAGACATGAAGGCTAAGTGAATAGGTCGTTGGACAAGAGCTGTAAATGGCTCAATGGCGGCGTACATGTGAAATGCTGCTGCTGCTACAGCTGTAGCGCTTACAATAGCCTTCCTTGTAATTGTCCAATCCTTGACTAACCCGATGATAACTCCAATCACGAACAGTCTCCCATTATCAATCCTCGGTGTTTACAATTCTATTCTTGCCATACAACAGATCCTTAAATGGCAGCGGAATTTTACCACCATTTTAAGTCCAATATATTTCTGTACAAGTTGCAGTGAGCACATTTGTGGACCAAGTGTCGACGCCTATTTTACATCTTCTGGACTATTAGGAACATAGTTGACATCAAGATATACCAGATGAGTTTGGTAGTTGATCACAGTTCACCTCTTGGCCTGTGTAGCCTATACGGGTTATCATTTGCTGTAAATGAAGACGGTGAACTTGCCACACTAGAGGAAGAATCATGAGCCTGCGGACAAATCCCGATAGAATCCTTGACAATATCGATAAGCAGAAACTCCGGGAAGAAGAGAATCAAAGTCATCAAAACCGCCAGGCTACAGGCAGGGCACTTAATACCGAGCCTCCTGACCTAGATGCTACCACACCAGAACGGACAAGGCGACTTTTTCAGATTGTTCAAGAAGCTTATACTTTGGCAGCTTCAAATACTGAATTAGGTAGATTGGCCTCTCATTTTCGAGCAGTTGGCGACATACCAAATCACCATGCTAGCGGGGATGTTTCGGTATCGATACAGTACGTCGACTCTCCCAGGTTAGACGATATCGGGATGACTCCCTATGAGATCGTGCCCCAAAGGCTCCTGGATGCTAAGAAGGAGACTAAGACGAGTCGCCCAGACGTCAATGCACTCAAGGTACTTCGACTTGAGATACGTGACAGTGTTTTGCTAGCCTATAAGAAACTCGCTCCAAGGATTAAGGATGCCCTTAGAGATAGAGCAGACATGGGGCACGTGGCTGTTCAGATCACTATGGATGTGCGGCCTGCAGGAACTTCAGAGGCTAACACTGTTCAACAGGGCGGATTGGATCTCATAGGTTTGGTCCAAGCTGAGGAGTAGAGTTCTGGGGGTTCTTTGCGGCCATTAGAACTCAGCGCTACGAACTGTTAGCTTCGCCACCAGATCTTCCAAAACGGTTACGCCGATCCCGGCATCTGTTGGCACCTGGACATGGCCATCCTTGATCGTGAATTCAGGGGCTACTATGTCTTCAGCCCAGTAACGTTGGCTCTCGGAAATATCTGCAGGAAGTACAAACCCAGGCAAGCTGGCCACAGCCACATTGTGGGCTCTTCCGACACCAGATTCCAACATTCCTCCACACCACACTGGCATTCCTTTTTTTAGACAGTACTCATGAATGGCCTTAGAAGACGCAATTCCACCAACTCTTCCGGGTTTGATGTTAATTATTTTGCAGGAGCCCAGTTCGGCTGCTAGTTTCACATCGTTAACGGACCTGATCGATTCGTCTAAGCAAATGGGTGTTTCGATCTCTTGCTGAAGGCGAGCATGGTCTAAGTAGTCATCATGGGCTAATGGTTGCTCGATCATCATCAATCCGAGTTTATCTAGTTCCTTTAAGACTTCCATATCGTGCAGAGAGTAGGCAGAATTAGCGTCGACCATGATCCTTGTATCAGGGTATAGTTCCCGAATCTTTGCAACCATATGGATATCACGGCCTGGTTTGATTTTCAATTTGATCCGCGAGTAACCTTTTTCAATAAATGCACCTACTTTTGTGGCCAATTCCAGGTCGTTCGGCTGTAATCCTACGCTTACGCCGACCTCCACCTCTTGCTTGGTACCACCGACCATAGAACCTAAAGACTGTTTTTGTGTTTTGGCTTCAAGGTCCATTAAGGCCATTTCTAAGGCAGCCTTAGCCATGGGATGGCCTCTGATCCAGTCAGTATCGCTAACGCCCTCTTCAGTCGAAGCTAGGTCCTTCCCTATCATTTGTGGCAACATGAGTTTGGTCAGGAGAAACCAAGCAGTCTCACATGTTTCGTAGGAGTAGCTCGGGTCTTCTCCTGCCACACATTCGCTCCATCCTGTCAGGCCCTCAGAAAACACAGTCAACAGGATAACACGTCGGTCATGCACGACACCGCTTGAAATCTCAAACGGCTCTTTCAACTGCATTCGGATTTCTCTCAAAAGGATACGGTCAATTTTCAAAATATTTCTCCGTGAATAGTGATCAATATTTATTTAAAGGTTGTCTCGTTTTTTATCCTAAACGCTTGGCTTCTAGTAGTAGGTATGCAGAATAATCTTCTCTTCGCAAGAGGTCCGTCACCTCATAACCCTCTGTGATATAGGTGGTCAGGGCATCTCGGACCGCGACTCTCCATTCTACGGCCAATTCTAGGGATGCTTTTTTTAGGGACTGAATAGATAGTGGTATTGGTATTGAGACAGCTGGGACCGCCAAATTCAAATTTGGCTGCATGGGCCGGACTAGCCCATGTTTCTTCTCGACTTCAAAGACTGAGAGATGCCGAACTTTTTGAGCAGCTTCTGAATTAGGAGCTTCGCTTTGAATTCGTTCTATAGTTCTAGGAGAATCCAGAATCCAAGTGGTAACAAGGCGATCTGTGCCGATACCACTGTGCAGTGGAGAATCAGTTTGTCCGTAGATATCCCTAACATATTCCTTGGAAGTGGCCCCTAGCTTATTTAAATTCAAGTATGCGTTTTTGGATTCCAAGGGATCAAAGGTCCAGTGCATCTTTCTGATGCCTTTGGCCAAAAGAGCTTTACGTTGATAGTCTTTGAGCTTTACTCCTAACCCTGAATTTCTCAGCTCTGGCTTGACTGCAAGCATGTCTGACCAGTGAACTACTTCACCATTTTGAACTCCTGTCATCCCAAAAATAAAACCGACTAACTGTCCCTTGGTATCGTATGCTCCCGAAGCGATACCTCCCAGCCGCTGGCTTACCTTGAGGATCGCTATAGGCACTCGCTCAGTGAAATGCCCTCCCCAGGTATGGGCTTGGAATTCAACGCACTTCTGGAATTCATCAATCGACTCAAACGGCCTGATTTCTATGCGGTCCATGTCGCTCATTTACCAGGCTGGTGGGGTTGGTCGCTGGCTCTCAGGTGAAGATATGAGTCTGCGGCTTTTTTTAAGGAGTCTATTGTATCTTTTCCAAGCACGCCTGTTGCGCTCTTCTCGGCTTCCCTCCAGACTGGCCCAGCTCTTCTCAATACTTTGTCCCCCTGGTCAGTGACGCCGACCCCCCGTCGCTCGCCCTCTTTTCCTGCTACCGTATGGATCCATCCTCTTTTTCTCAGTACTGAAAGACCCCTACTTACGGTACTTTTTTCCATTTCGAGCATACGTCCTATTTCAACTGCTCTCAATCCCTCCATGGAAGCGACCAACGCAAGCATCGTCAGTTGACTGGAGCCTATCCCAACGTTCCTTAGCGCATCGTCAAACGCCTGCGTAAGAATTCTGTCTAGCATTCTGGTCCTACTGCAAACACAGGTACGGAGTATTTCTCTGGCAAGGCTTATTTGGTTCATATTATAAATGTTGCATATGCATTATAGATTACTAAAAATTGTAATATTCCTGTATGACAAGACAAGGATAGAGTGGAATCATATCAGTTGTATCCACAACTAGCAAGTCTATACAATCGGTTTGGGCATTGGGGGAGCGTCTGTATGGAGTTGTAGATACAACTCCAGGGTATTTATCTTAAGGCAGGAGTTGTTGGAGGTTTCCTTCTGTGCTTAGTAGCTTGTTCATACCCGTATGCGATGGTGATCAAAGTGGGTTCACTGAAAGGCCGTCCTAAAAGCTGAAGGCCTGCGGGAAGTGTCCCGAAGGAGAATCCCATGGGGACATTAAACGCTGGGAATCCGGTAGGCGGTGAAATTGTGCCACTATTGGCACCATAAGTAGTGTTCAGGTCTCCAGTTAAACGTGGAGGGTAGTTGTATGTGGGATAGACTAAGGCATCAAGGCTGTAATCATCCATCAGTTGTAGGACGGCGGCTTGCAGATTGGCTTGTGCCTTTAAATAAGCAGGGTAATCCTTGTGAGCTGTGGGATCAAGAGAGTCTTGAACTTGCTGGTTCAGAGTGTATTGGAGGTAAGGATGGTAGTCACCAGATGCCAGAATCTCAGGCAAAGATTTGTACGGGAGTTCAGGTCGGGTTGAGAGGTAGTTTTCGAAGTCATAGCGCATACGTGGTATTGATGGAAAAGCTGCCCGAAGACTATCCAAGTGCTCAATGCTAACGGAATCGACAACTTTGACGCCAGCAGCAGTCATGTCCACAAGGGCTTGGTCGAGTAAGCGCAGAACTTCAGGGTGGACCTTGGTCGGAGTCTGTTTGTCGATTGTAGCTTCATCGCTAGTCTCTGATGGTTCAGGTCCCGTTGTTTGCGGGTCTGGTTCTTGGAATAGTTGCCGCAAGACACCGACCCTCTTTCCATAGACGTCGGCTTCATCGAGGAAGACTGTGTAATCCTCAGAAGCGTTTTCTTTGCTTAGGGCAGTAATTGGATCTGCGGGATCATAGCCGGAAATTACATTCAGAAGGATTGCGGCGTCTGTTACAGTCCGAGCTATGGGGCCGCCTATGTCACGACTGAGGTTCAGGGGGGCTATCCCATCTCGGCTGGAAAGACCCATGGTGGTCCTGAAGCCTACTAGGGATTGGTGAGAGGAAGGGCCACGAATTGAACTGCCAGTATCTGTGCCTAAACCTAGGACAGCAAAGTTGGAAGCAACAGCTGCAGCGGTTCCTCCACTAGAACCAGCTGTCACTCTACGCAGATCATAAGGATTGCGAGTGTATCCAGGGAGGACGGAACTCACTGTAAAAGCACCGCTTGATGCGAATTCAGCGAGATTAGCTTTTCCTAGAATGATTGCTCCTGCTGCCCTGATTTGTTTAACCTGGAATGCGTCATCGGGGGGGATGAATCCTTTAAAAGCTAGAGTCCCGTTTGTAGTTGGGAGATCAAAGGTGTCATAATTGTCTTTGATAACCATTGGGATCCCATGCAGCGGGCCAGAGAGGCCCGATTCCTGGTATTGCAGATCAAGAGCGCGGGCTTGATCTAGAGCGTTGGGATTTATGGTGATGATAGAATTGATATAAGGTCCGTCTTTATCATATGCGTGTATTCGCGCTAGGTAGCTTTTGACCAGTTCTTCTGCGGTGACTTCTCCCGACTCCATCATGTTGTGGATCTGATCTATGGTTAATTCTTCAACGTCCAATGCTTTTTCGCATGCAGTTAGGAGTATGGAGAAGTAAAGAAGGATGATTGAGAGCTTTCTTTGGGAGTGCAGTGTTGTCATAACTGGCTCAAGCTCCTTCACTGCTAAGGTCCTCTGGCAGGAGGATAGCGAGGGTGAGTAAGGCTGTTCGTTCAATGAGCCCTTTTAGACAGACATATTCGTGAAGTGCGTGGGCTCCGTCACCGACGCTCCCGAGTCCATCCAATGTTGCTGTGTGCAGACTGGTGATATTGCCGTCCGAAGCACCTCCAGATTGTCCGCCAACGAGGTGAATTCCTAGGCTCTTTCCACAATTCCTGACAGCATTCCACAGGTCTATGTTCCGGGCGTTAGATTCCATGGGTGCTCTATCTACACCTCCTGAGATCTCTAGGTGAGTACCTGGAACTGTCGTCTTTAAGTTGCGAATTTGCCGGTCGATCCACGCAGATTGAGCTTGGTTCGATACTCGTATATCCACAACGGCAGAACACGTGGCGGCTATTACGTTAGCTCTGGTTCCCCCAGTGACGGTCCCGACATTAATCCCCAGTCCCTCTTCGGGTCGATTCAAGCAATGAAGTTGCTGGATCACATATGACATTTCTTGAATTGCACTGGCCCCTTCTTCGGGGGCTAGCCCTGAATGTGCTGCCTTTCCCACGACCTTTATTTCAAATTGACCTACACCTCTCCGAGTAGTTTTGATGAGACCGTCGGTTCCCAGGGCCGGTTCCATGACGAATACCCTGCCTGACCTCTTTGCATATTTTTCGATATAAGGCTGGGACTCTGCACTCCCTATTTCCTCATCGGAGTTCAAGAGTATGGTGGTGGTCATCTCTGGAGTGCAGCCTAGGGTCTTTAGGGTCTTTAGGGCAAATATCATTTGTGTGATTCCACCCTTCATATCGAAGACTCCAGGACCTCTTACAATGTTATTTGCCTTATCCCAGACTACTGGCATGTGCTTGATGGTTCCAACTGGCCAGACTGTATCTGTATGCCCAAGAAGAAGTTGCTTAGGAGCGTCGGAGCCCGCAGGGGTCTCCCGGATGGCATAAAGGTGGCCGCCAGTCTTTTGTCCTTCTTTTAGTTCCACTTGAAACCCTAAGTTCTCTAAAGGCTTTCGCAGGAATTCTTGAACTGGTAATTGTGTTTCAGCAGCTAAGGAGGGGGACTCTATTTTGGTCAGATCCATCAAAAAATTTACTACCTCTTCTTTCTGTTCGATTAGGTGGTCCTGGATCTCCTTAGATAAATTACTCAGCATAATAACCAGCCCTACGGTAGCTTTCGTCTAGTAGCTCTATGGGGTGTTGAGCTGTGATTGTGGACCCCGCCAGTATCAATCCAGCACCAATTTGCATGATGCATCCAGGGTTGGCAGTCGCCACAAGATCAACTCCAGTGTTTTTGATTGCGTTCACCTTGTCTTCTCCAATACTCACACCTAAATCACCGTGTGTGATTCCATATATTCCAGCTCCACCACAACATTCCTCTTCTCCAGGTAGGTCTATGATTTCTAAATTTGGAATTGCTTTCAAGAGATCCTTGGGCTCCGTAAGGAGGCCTTGGCCATGACACAGGTGGCAAGCCGCGTCGTAGGTGACTTTCATTGGAATTGATCCCCCTACCTTGGGCCCATTTGACATAGTTAGAAGTTCTGAAATGTCACGCACTTTACCAGAGAAAGCATATGCAGTTTTGCTATGCTTCGAATCATGCTCCAGAAGGTGGCCATATTCCTTCAGGGCAAGGCCGCACCCAGCCGAGTTAGTGGCTATGTAGTCGAAGTGGTCGGAGTCGAAGGCTTTCAAGTTGGCTATGGCCAACTTGCGGGCTGAATCGGTGGCTCCTCCATGTGCATGTAAGGCACCACAACAACCTTGCTCGGTGACTGTTACAACTTCGTAGCCGTTGACCTGTAAAAGTCTTTCTGTGGCTCGATTGACCCTGGAGAACAGACCAGATTGGACGCACCCCTCTAGAAGTGCTACTCGACCTTTTGGTTGGACTTGGATTATGTCGTTTTTTTCTTTCTCGTTTTTGGAGGATTTTGGTGTGAAGCTTTTTAGGTGGGTTTCGGAGGTGGCTGCTAACATGGCAAGACCGAAACGAAAAGGATGTAGGACTTGGAGCTTTGGGATGATACGTGCGATCAATTTAGGAAGCCGAGTCCATCGAAATATTCTGGCCCACCCCATGAACCAATTGGTCCAGGGTTGACGAGCCATTATACCCATCAACGCTCTTGATAAAAATGACATTCCTCCAGCTTTAGATGCGACCTCTCTCGCACTCTCTAAAAGAAGCCCGTATTCGACACCAGAGGGACAAACTGGTTCGCAGGCTCTACAACCCAAGCAACGATCGATATGGGTTTGAAAGGCTTTCGATTTTGGAGACATCCTTCCTTCTACTACGGCTTTCATCAGGTGGAGTCGGCCACGTGGGGAATCATTTTCGTCACCCAGGCGTACGTAGGTAGGACAGGCTGGTAAACAGAAGCCACAATGAACACAGGGAAGAAGTCGGTCTTCTTGGTCCCTTAGGGCCTCTGTTAAGCTGGTCAAGGTCAATGGGCTTTCGGAGGAACCGTGTTCAGGTGATTGCATTGTGTTTTTCATTCTGCTGATCGGTGTGCTGAGGATCGGGAAAGAATCTGATTTGGATCGAACACTTTCTCTAGACCAGCGCACAGTGTCTCTAATTCGTCAAGGGATCCCCAGGGTGTGACCTCTTTCAGGAGCGCTTCTGGTGCGAATAAGAGGGTCAAACTTCCCCCCTGTTGTTCTACAGTATCACGAAATTCCTTTAGTGTTTCAGCGGATTGCGCCAACCAATCATCGTCTAACTTCAGTTTGTCTATCAAGACAAGAAGTATGCCAGATTCATAGTGAGCTAAGAATTGTAATCCACCCAGACTATCATCCGCTACCAGACTCTGCAGGGCCTCTATTTGGTGTATCAGATTCTTCATGATGGACGGCAGACATTTGATCCGAATGACAACGTCTGAATCAGTGTCAGTATTCTTGAGGCTTTCAAAAAATGCTTCAGATTCTGAGCCATTCAGTCTTTTGCATGGGAGAAGGTCGGTTCTCTCCAGGATTAAAGCTTCTACTTGGTCTACTGCTGCTTCAGATTCTAAAATGCGAACAGCGACTCCAGTATTCTCAGAATCCAGTTCTTCTCGAAGTCCTGGTGATAGTATAGATATTGACTGAAGTGTAGCAGGGGTGTGCATAATGTCATGAGCTAAAGAGGTTCCTGAATGCGCTTGGTTGCTGCTGAAAAGCAAGGTGCGGTCTGCTTCTGGTAGTGGATGTAAACGCATGATTAGTTTAGTGATGACACCGAACCGCCCCCAGCTTCCAGAGAGGAGCTTAAGTAGATCAAACCCAGCGACGTTTTTAACAGTTTTTCCTCCAAGTTTCAGGGTTTTTCCATCACCAGTGATTAGGGTTGCCCCCAGTACGTGGTCCCTTGGCCTGCCGAATCCAGTTTGCAATGCTCCGCAGGAACTTGTGGCTATGATGGCGCCCATTGTCGAAGAATTCTTTCCAGGAGGGTCGAGTGGAAGCCATTGTTTGGAAGGTCGAAGTGTGACTTGAAGCTGTTCCAGGGTGACCCCAGCCTCCAGTTCTACAAATAGATTGTCTGGTTCATGCACAAGAATGTTGTTCATTTTGCTCATGCTAACTATGAGGTTCACTTCTCTATCGGTATTCATACATCCTTCAAGCCAAGTGCCGTTGCCGGCTGGCATACAGTTCCAGTTGTTTTCATTTGCTAAGGATAGGACAGACGTGATTTCCTCTTGGGAATGGGGAAAAAGTACAGCCCGAGGTTGGCGACTGAAGAAAGACCAGTCGGTTTCTCCGAAATGTTCCAATACCTGCCCTTTTACTGGGAGGATTTCTCGTAATAGGCTAGTGTCCAAAGTCTTCTCTTTCCTCGTCAGATATCCGCTGGTAGTACTTTACCGGGATTCATACCATGGTGAGGGTCGAATACCGTTTTAACTTTTTTCATTGCTTTCATTTCTTCGATTCCATAAACCAGGGGCATGTAAGATTTCTTATCATGGCCCACTCCATGTTCGCCAGTGATAGTTCCGCCTGCAGCCACACAGAGTTTCATGATTTCAGTAGAAGCTAGTTCCACTTTTTCTAGTTCCTCAGAGTCAGAGCGGTCAAATAAAATATTGGGGTGTAGGTTTCCGTCCCCAGCATGAAAAACGTTTGCAATGTTTAAATCATAGCGGTCACCTATTTCGGATATTTTCAGTAACACCTCTGGAAGTTTGCTACGAGGCACGGTAGCATCCTGGACTAGAAGGTCCGTAGCTATTCTTCCCATGGCTCCAAAAGCTTTCTTTCGACCCTGCCAAAGTTTCTGACGCTCCTCTGAAGTAGCTGCTGAACGCACCTCTGTAGCTCCTGAATTGTTGCAGTCCGAAACAGCTTTTTGGACATCTGCACCCAAGCCTTCCTCAATACCGTCAAATTCCACCACTAGTGCGGCGTTAGCATCGGCTGGGTATCCTCCTGCGAACACACTGGCTTCTACAGCTCGGATTGTAGCGCCATCGACAATCTCCAGTGCAGCGGGCAATAAACCTCTTGCCATGATGGAGGTAACGGCTCTTCCAGCATCCTCAATACGGTCGAATATTGCCAGCAATGTTTGTACTGCTTCTGGTTTCGGTAACAGTTTCACTTCCACTTCTGTAGCAATCCCGAAACATCCTTCAGAGCCAACGAAGACACCGACCAGGTCATAGCTTCCTCGTTCTCGTCCGAGGCCCCCTAATTGTAATACCTGCCCTTCATAAGTTACGATAGTTAGTCCAGTGACATAGCGTGAAGTAACCCCATATTTCAGGCAGTGAGGGCCCCCAGAATTTTCTGCCACATTTCCGCCAATTGTGCACGCGCTCTGAGAGGCGGGGTCTGGGGCGTAATAAAGGCCGAAAGGTGATGCTACTTCTGACAAACGAGCGTTAATAACTCCAGGTTGAACCACTGCTCTTCTATTATCGGCGTCAAGCTCGAGAATAGTGTTCATCCTTGAAGTTCCAATAATTACTGAAGTTGGCTCAGCCAGGGCGCCTCCTGAAAGGCCAGTACCAGCACCTCTGGGGACAACCTTGATTCCATTTTGCGACAATAGTTTGAAAACATTACTTACCTGGCTGGTGCTTTCTGGAAGCACTACAGCTAGGGGTATACTCCGATAAGCGGTTAGACCATCAGACTCATAGGCGAGTAGCCGATCTCTATCCGTAAGAACCCATTTACTACCAACGATGTTCTTTAGGTCTCTGGCTAGATTTTTAGGTAACGATTCCATGGGCGCCAAATTATTCGTGGCTAATTGCCTGCCACGTACTTCGTGAAGGCACCGCCCGCCCAGCTTAGCGAATTTGGACCTTCGGCAGCATAGATATTTCCGTCCTCGTCTACGGCGACACCTTCACCTGCCGTACCCTGGTATACACGACTCTCACGCTCGAACGGCGGAACGAACGCGACGATTCGGTCTTCATCGACCGGACCTATACGGACCCCGTTTCGCCAGTTCGGATGATTCGTCGGACTGGACTCTGAATCGATAGCGTACACCATCTCGTCCTTGATGAAGATCCCGCTGATACGACCATAGCTATAACGCGAGTCCAAGTAATTACCGTCCGCGTCATAGATTTCCAGACGATGGTTACCGCGATCAGCGATCCACAGCCGGCCCTGGGAGTCGAAGGCGAGCGCGTGAGGGGTTCGGAACTGGCCGTGCTCGACACCTATCTCACCCCATTCCATTACGAACTCACCCTGTGGGGTGAACTTCTGGATACGTGCGGTCTGGCCAGCGTCGCGACCTAAATTCATCGCCTGATTCGACGTCATGCCCTGGCCATTGTGGCCGTCAGAGACGTAAATGGATCCATCCGGCCCGGTCACCACATCATTGGGCTGATTGAATTGTCCGGGTGCATTCCCTGGCTGGCCCGCTACACCGAGCGTCAGAAGGACTTCTCCCTCGGAACTGAACTTCCACACCTGATGACCTCGCGTACCCTCACGGTTACCCGCAAAGTCAGTGATCCAAACGTTACCTTCGGAATCGACATGGATACCATGCGGAGTGACCATGAGATCGGCTCCGAAGTTTGCGAGCACCTCGCCGGTGTTACGATCGAACTTGAAAACTGGGGGAACCGGATTCGTCTCGCAGTTCACTGGTTCTCCATCACCGAAGCTACCTGCTCCACAGCGTTCGTAAGCCCATATGTGCCCGTCATGCGGATCGATGTCGACTCCAGCTGTGGTCCCCCACTCCCTTCCTTCAGGGAGATCACCCCAGTTCGTGATGACGGACGTGGTCGGGTTCACAAGACCGTCGCCTGTGATGAGGTTGCCACTTGAATCCGCAGTGACTGAGCTGCCTGATGGAGCACATCCTGCCATTCCGACGATAGCGACTACCATGATCGTCAGAGAAGAATACTGAGTCCGCATCATAATCTCCTTTTTTTATACTTTTAGGTAGCTTTCCTGCTACACCAATATTTCCGACCTAGTAATACCCTCCATCAGCCGAATCTGCTTGCAATAAATATTATGGCGACTGTCGTCATTCCAGCTAGGCCCAAGTATGAGTATACGCGCATTGCCTTGCCGGGTTGGTGCTCCTCGGGCATTGCTGGAGATGTAACGCACTTCAGGTTCAAAAATCCAATGATAGGTCCCGTCAGGAAGGCGACGATAGTTACAAAGTCCACCAGCTGTGTCATGCTGGTCTGGAATAGTTGTAAGACAGCGGTCATAGCAATACCGATTAGAATCACTGCAACCCAGTAGGGCCTGCTAATGGGTGCGTTTGCTGTTTTAGTTGGGTCATTAATGGTGAGTACTTTTACTGCCCGATCTAGTACCCTTGGATAGCCGTCTGCAACGGTCAGGGCAGTCGACATCATGGCTGTTAGAGCGGTGATTGTCATCAGCCATTTGGTCCAGGAGCCGAGTGTTTGGACATATAGGTCAATTAACTGTGTTGAGAATACTGCACCATTAGAGCTAAATTCTGTTCCCGATCCATACATAACACCGGCACCTAGAGTAAGAAATGCAAAGGCCAGGATCGCCGTTCCCATGTAGGCAATTTTAAAGTCTAGCCTTGCCGTGGCCACACTGACTTTTATTCCGCTGGCCTGATTCTTGGCAAGGGTCCATAGAGAGCTATAGAGGGATATCAAAATGTCTGAAGGCATCCAGCCAGCCAGTGCGAGCATGAATGCAAGGGTGACTGTGCTACCAGCTGGTGGTATCAGACTTATGCTGAAAGTAGAAAAATCAGTTTGAGGGGCTACAACAAAAGCAGCAATAAGTGTGGAAACAGCCAAGGTCAGCAGTATCACTTTAATCGCGATGTCTAACGCCGAGTATCCAACCCTAAGTAACACGGCACACAAAGCATACATCAGTGCGGATGCGAGAACGGGACTTACTGCAGTGCCAAGAGCAAATTGAAACAAGGAGGAGGTGAAGAGAATGATTGCTGCGTTGGTGATGACTACAGTAAAGACTGCCAGAGCGAAAAATAACCAGACGGCCCATTTCCCAATCCGGCGGTATCCCTCTACTAAGCTTTCCCCAGTGGCGGCAGCGTAGCGAGGTCCGTACTCAAAGAAGGGGTACTTTAGAGCTAGGGCAAAGATAATAACTCCAGCTAGTGCGAATCCTGCCTCTCCACCGGCACGGGTGGACTGAACGAGATGAGAAACTCCAATGGCACTTCCCGCCCAGAGCAACCCCGGACCGAAGCTTAGTAGAAATTCTTGCATACCACCATTGTTCGAGTTTTCAGATGTTGGGTTGTCAACGTTCATTCGTTCTCTCCGCAAGAAGGTGTTTATTGTCTAGATCCGCTCAGAAAGGTTGCATGCAAATCCCCTGAGCACAATCATCGCTTTCTATTTCCGTTATAGGTTATGATTCCAAGACCTTTGAAAGAGTCGCAATGACACTATCGATCTCTTCCGAAGTCCCTACTGAGATTCTTAAGTGGTCGGGTAGTCCCCAAGGCCCCAGAGGCCTAACCACTATGCCGAGATTTAAGAGCTGACGATAAATACTATCAACTGGTTTTCCCAAATCCACTAGTGTGAAATTAGTCAGGGACGGATAGGCTTTTAGTCCCAGGCTTGTCATCAATGCCACCATGGTTCGGGTGCCCTGGTGTGCAATGACCCTCGACTGCTCTACGTGTGCTGAATCTTGAAGGCTAGCAGCAGCAGCAGCTTGAGCCACTCGGTTTATATTAAATGGACGCCTAACTCTGTTCATGTAGTCGACAATAGCGCAGTCCGCCATGGCGTAGCCGACACGTAATCCAGCTAGACCATATATTTTTGAGAATGTGCGCAGAGTGATAAGCAAAGGATGACTGGTCTCATGTCGATAGGTCAAAGAGTTTGGGTATTCCTTGCCTTCACTATCTATGGCGTATTCGTAGTAGGCTTCATCCATCACCAGGATAACTTCTCTCGGCAATCTCGACAAAAACCTCTCTAAGTCAGGACGCCGGATATGTTGTCCAGTGGGATTATTCGGGTTTGCTAGGAATATAACTCGCGTCTTAGGAGTAATAGCTTCAAGGAGCGCGTCCAGATCAACTTGGTAACCTTCATCCACGGCGGTTTCAATGAATTCCACATTATGCGCCTGAGCAGAAAGTTTATAACTGATGAACGCATATTTGTGGGTGAGAATTTGATCTTGTCCAGGCTTGCAAAACGTCCGGACAATTAGGTCGATTAATTCGTCACTTCCCGCCCCAAAAATCAACTCGTCTGTAGATACTCCAACATGAGCCGAAAGAACTTCTTTTAGGTCATGACTGTCTCCGTCTGGATATAAATGCATTTTTTCCAACTCACGAGCCGCGGCCTCAAGCGCCAGTGGTGATGGTCCCAAAGGATTTTCATTAGATGCTACCTTTATAGCCTTATTGATTCCGTGTTCTTTTATTAAGGCTTCTATAGGCTTGCCTGGCTTGTAGGCCTTCAAGGTCTTGATATTATCCGGCACTAGGGAATCGATAAGATTATTCATGTGACGTACAAGCTAATTTATCGTTTTTCATTAATGTTCTTGGTTATAGGGAAAAGACTCATATACATGTGTTTGATTTGTGGTACAGAGGAGAATAATTGTCAAGATAGTGTGAAGTGCTACCTTGGAGTATCCTGAGAAAATACAGAATATTCCGAGTGATCCTTTATGAAAAAATCCAGTGAGTAATCCATAGTGGCTAGAATAACTTCGACCACTTAATGATACCAGTTCAATGACTGAAACTCCCCGTCAGGAACTAACGAGTGAATTGTTGCTCGACTATTACGATAAGAGAGGCAGAAAGCTTCCGTGGAGGGAGAATTCAGATCCTTATCGGGTATGGGTA
Source organism: Longimicrobiales bacterium (assembly GCA_028822645.1). GTDB lineage: Bacteria > Gemmatimonadota > Gemmatimonadetes > Longimicrobiales > Gaopeijiaceae. Next base: position 34,982 of record JAPKDG010000006.1, read on the forward strand.
TCAGAAGTAATGCTGCAGCAGACACGAGTCGAGACGGTGGTGCCCTACTTTAATGCTTGGATAGAAAAATTTCCTAAACTTTCCGATCTTGCCGTTGCGGACGAAGAGTCGGTTTTGAATATGTGGGAAGGTCTGGGATATTACTCTAGGGCTCGGAACCTGCTCAAAGCAATTAAGATCGTTGCAGAAGATATGGATGGATTGGTACCAAGGGATCTGGTTAAGCTGAGAACACTTCCAGGCATAGGTGAGTATACTGCTAACGCTATTGCTAGTATTGCCTATGGTGAGCCGGTCCCTGCGATTGATGGTAACCTAAGGAGAGTATTGTCGCGATTGTTTGATCTTTCCTACCCCAGCCCAAAGGAGCTTAGGTCTAAGGCTGATCTTCTTCTGGATCGCGATAGGCCAGGGGATTGGAATCAGGCACTCATGGATCTTGGTGCGACAGTCTGTACTTCTAGAGCACCTGTATGTGAAGAATGTCCTTTGGAAGAACAGTGTCAAAGTAGGGCAAGGGGGACACAGGGCGAGAGGCCTATTTCGAAGAGCAGACAACTTGTTAGGTCTAAAATTCATGCTGTGGTAATCGCTGTTAACTACAAACACGAATTTCTTTTAAGGAAAAGGCCCAGAAATGGGTTGTTGGGAGGGCTGTGGGAGTTTCCTGAGAGTGAAGTAACTAGAGAAGATACTGCTACATCCGTGCACAATGATGTAGCCCGTGGGTTAGGAATTGATATGGCGGCTGACCAAGTGGAACTGATCCCATTAAATTCAGTAATACATAAATTTTCTCACCTAAAAATAACCTATAAGCCATTGTTGATTTTTAGCACAGTGCAGGGATCAAATTGTAAATTTACAGACCATGAGTATCGTTGGGTTGAATATAATTCAGTAAAGAACTTGCCACTTTCTGTGGGTCAGCAGAAGTTGCTCAAGCATGCTAAGGAGGCCTTGACCTATCGAACATGCGGCGTTGGTGCGGTGTAGGAGTTTTTGATTGCCCAAGATGAATGCTTTGTATCCAAGGAGAAGGTGAGGTTTTGACAAACTTCGATAGTCACGAACAACTGAACCCAGCTGAATTTCAAAAGGGTCTTCCGACGGATACTTTGATTCTTCGGGAAGGCCCTCAGTCCGATGATACTCCTTTGGACGTTGTCTTTGTTGGAGCAGGACCAGCGGGTTTAGCAGGGGCAATAGAATTGGCCCGGTTGATTAAGCAGGATAATATGGAAGGCGGAGGTATTGGCCAAATTGAAATAGGAGTTTTGGAGAAAGCGGGGGAACTCGGAGGCCATTCTTTGTCGGGAGCAGTAATCAACCCAAAGTGCTTCTTTGATCTGTTTCCCGATCTTGAACTTGGCGACATGCCTTTCAGGGCCCCAGTAACTGGAGAGTCCTTTCATTTTCTCACTGAAAATCGTTCAGTGAGAATACCTCTTCCGCCAACCATGGATAACCGTGGAAACTACGTAGCATCCATTTGCGAAGTGGTTAGATGGATGGGAGAGAAGGCGGAACAGCTCGGAATTAGTATATTCCCAGGCTTTCCAGCAGATGGACTATTAGTACAGGACCAAAAAGTGGTTGGGGTCAGGACTACTCCGTCTGGGTTAGGTTCGGATGGCATGCCGGTAGAGGGATCTCATGTGCCACCGATGGATATTACAGCTAAAGTTACCGTCCTTGCTGAAGGAACAAGAGGGCCGCTTACCCAAGCTTTCCTGGATTGGCAGAACATTACATCACCTAATCCACAGATATATGCATTGGGAGTTAAGGAACTATGGGAGGTCAAGACACCCATTAAGAGAGTCGTCCACACGATGGGATGGCCTCTGCCGAGAGATGCTTTCGGGGGAAGTTTTATATACCCAATGGACGACAATATCATAGCTTTGGGCCTTGTAGTTGGCCTGGACTACAAGAGCGCCACTTTTGATGTTCACGAGGCTCTTCAGCGCATGAAGATGCATCCCATAATAGAACCCCATCTAAGGAAAGGAGAACTGTTAGAATGGGGAGCTAAGACGATTCCAGAGGGAGGCTATTATTCAATACCTGATCGATTGCATGGAGAAGGAGTCTGTTTAGTTGGTGATGCGGTAGGTTTTGTAGATGTCCCTTCTTTAAAGGGTATTCATTACGCGATGCATTCTGGGATTCTTGCTGCCAGGTCTATTTTCCAAGGCCTGAAGGCTGGGGATGTTTCAAGGGAAGGTCTTGCGTCCTATACGAAAGCAATCCAAAGCAGTTTTATTATGAAAGACCTGAAGGAGACTCGTAATGTTCGATTGGCCTTCAAAAATGGGTTTTGGTCGGGAGGTCTTAAGGCTGGTTTAATGAGCCTAACAAAGGGTCGTTTGTTGGGAGAAAAAATCTCTGTGGTAGAGGATGCTGCTGAACAGAAATGGCTTGCTGACGATGAAGGTGTTGAGAAAGATCTGAGTGGGCCTAAGGTGACTAAAGTTGATGCAGTTTATAGGTCCGGTAATCAGACGAGAGATGACATCCCTAGCCATTTATTGTTAGGGGACGACATTGATGCAGGCGTTTCACGATTTTATGAGGCCATGTGTCCAGCGGGAGTATATGAATGGGATGGACAGGGGCTACGGGTTAATGCTCCCAATTGTGTCGATTGTAAGGCTACAGATATACTTGGTCCCAGATGGCAAGTAAGAGAAGGAGGAAGTGGCCCATCCTATCGAAGGATGTAGCGCCTTATCGATTGGCTAGTATAAAAAATTCTGATCCATCGAAGGCCTGCAATTAATAGAACTCAGTATCCGACGGCCATTCCATCTTTTCTTGGATCTGATCCTGAAGCATATCCTTTGGGAAGATTTATAATAGCCTGACCTCCTCCAAAACCCGATTCGATACTGTCACTCAAACAGTGCCCTAGTTGCTGAAGTTCGCCCCTCACAGAATCACTAATGGATTGCTCCAGTATGACTCCAGAATCAGATAGATGACGAACTCGGCCAGCTTCTAGCGCTTGTTGAAGAGTCATGTCAAAAACCAAAATATTTAATAGTAGTTGCAAGTGTCCTTGTGGTTGCATAGATCCACCCATCACACCAAAAGCCATCCAAGGCTTCCCTTTGTGAGTTACAAATCCTGGTATAATCGTGTGCAAAGGCTTTTTATTGGGGCCTATTTGATTCGGTCCTTTATCAAGAGTGAATCCAGCACCTCTGTTCTGCAGGGCGAATCCAGTGCCTGGTGCAACAACACCTGATCCAAAATGCTCGTATATGCTATTTATGAAAGAAACCATGTTGCCGTCTTTATCTGCTGTCGCGAGATAGACTGTTTCTGTCCTTGTCATTTCAGGACTGGGTTGAATCTGAGTCGTGGCTTTTTCAGGGTTGATCAGTCTTCGGCGGCCAGCAATGTAGGTGTCTTCTAGAAGCTGTTGTGCAGACACTGTCATATTGTTTTTGTCCCCTACGTAGGTGACAAGATCTGAATAGGCTAATTTTTTTGCCTCTATGATGTGGTGAAGGTAAGTGGCTGTGTTGTGTCCCATTTCTTTGAGGCTGAATGGTTCCAGTAGCTTTAGCATTTGAAGGGCTGCTACTCCCTGTCCTGCAGGGGGGAGTTCCCAGATATCATACCCTCTGAAGTTCACACTAATTGGGTCTACCCATTCCACTCGGTGGTTTTCCAAGTCCTCGAGGGTGAGATAGCCACCTTGAGAAGATAATGAGTTAATGATTTTTTCACCTAGGTCGCCGCCATACAATGTTCTGATTCCTTGACTGGCGATATCGTTAAAAGTTTTTGCCAAATCAGGATTTTGGAACCATTCACCTGTATTAGGTCCACGCTGACCATCGTAAAGGAAGAGTTTTCTGGCACCAGAATCCTGGCAAAGAAATTTTCTCTTTTCACGCCATTGCTGGGCGATGATTGGCGTAACAGGGAATCCTCTTTCAGCAGTCATTATCGCCGGAGCTAATACTTGCGATAGTGACATTGTTCCGTATCGATCGAGAAGCGCGCACCAACCACCTAGTGCGCCAGGAACTGTTATAGATTTTGCTCCTGTCCGGGGAATTGATTCAGTACCCTTTCCTAATAGTTCCGTTTTATCCAACAGGGAGCCGGATTTCCCACTAGCATCTAGTCCGACAAGTTTTTGTTCGTTGGCAGACCAAAGTAACGCAAAGACATCACCTCCCAGTCCAGTCATATGAGGTTCCACAACATTGAGCATTGCAGCCGTTGCAACAGCTGCGTCGATTGCGTTGCCACCCTGTTGAAGGATGTGAAGCCCGGCCGAGCTCGCTAAAGGCTGGCTAGTGGTGACTGTTCCGTGTGAGGAATAAACGGTCGAGCGTCCTGTTTTGATTTTCTCGGTCATATAGATCGGATTGAAGTTTTAGGTGGCACAATCAAGATGTAAATAAAGATATACTTTTGGCTTTCAAGCAAGAGACCATAAGTTTTTTGCCAAAAAAGGCGGACAAAATGACAGAAGTACTGCAACTCCGACATAATTCGGTTGTTTTCTAGTTGGCAAGGTTCGTGCAACAGTAGGACAGTATGGTCTAAGGTAGGGTTTAATGGCTCACTCTTGTTTATATTTAGAAATGACTCTGGACTCCATCGTTATGATACTGTGGTGAATAATTGAATTTGAACATTGGGATTACTAAGTGAGGATTTATGGCTGAACAATATATTCTTCCAGTTTTACCACTTCGGGATACGGTTGTTTATCCAGGAGTGGCAGTTCCTATATCGGCTGGAAGGGCTGGAACAGTAGAGGCTGTACAGGCAGCTCTGGACGGAGATCGGCGTCTATTTGCTGTCGCTCAAAGGGAAAATGTGGACGAGGCTACTCCCGAAGTTCTGTATTCGATAGGTACTGTAGTGCGGATTATACAAACGCATCGAGTCAGGGGTGGAGTTCAGCTTCTCGTCCAGGGTGAAGGACGGGCTGAGGCAGTTTCTTACCAGTCCGCTGGGGATGCAATGCTTCAGGCATCTTTGTTGGACCTTGATCGGGAAGGTAGTGATGCGTCCAGTGGTCCGGCGTTTGAAGCTCTAGACCAAGAGCTGAGATCAAGGGCAGCTGAGTTAGGGACTCGCAGAGGTGTGCCATCTGAAGCTTTGAATCAACTCATTCAGGGTGTGGACGAACCAGGGTCATTCGCTGATCTGGTCTCGTTCTACCTTGAGTTGCCCCCTGAAGATAAGCAGGAGCTCCTAGAGACACTCATCGACGAAGAGCGTATGAGAGCAGCCCTAATAGCTGTTGAAAGAGAATTAGCCCGACTAGATGCTCAAGAAGAAATACAAGCCAAGGTACAAGAGGAGTTGGGTGAGCGTCAGCGTGAAATGTTGCTAAGGGAACAGCTGAAGCAAATTCAGAGGGAACTGGGGGAGGAAGATGAAAAAGATGACGTTGATGAATTGAGGGAGCGTTTGGAGTCTTTGAACCTGGGAGAAGAACAGAGACTGGAAGTAGATAGAGAGCTAAAAAGATTAATGCGTACCAGCCCGCAGGCAGCTGAATATCAAGTCATTAGAACTTTTTTAGAGTGGGTGACCGAGTTGCCCTGGGAAGATAGGTCAGATGAGAAAATTGACTTGGATGTTTCGGGGGAAATTCTAGATAAAGATCACTATGGTTTAGAGGACGTTAAAGATAGAGTTCTTGAGTTCTTGGCCGTGTCTAAATTAAAACAAGAACGCAACGGAGCATCAAGGGATTCAGAAGAAACTGAGAGCGATAACAAGCCAGAGACCAGTATCGAAAATGTAGAAAAAGGCATGATGGAGACGGGTGGGAGAGCGCCGATATTGCTTTTTGTGGGCCCGCCAGGAGTTGGAAAAACGAGTATAGCAAAATCTGTAGCTCGCTCTTTGGGTAGAGAATATGTACGCATCTCCTTAGGGGGAGCACGAGATGAGGCAGATATCAGGGGCCATCGTCGTACTTATGTTGGAGCTATGCCAGGGCGGATTCTCCAAGGAATGCGGACTGCAAAGACGAAGAACCCTGTATTTTTGTTAGATGAAGTAGACAAATTGGGGGTTTCTTTTCAGGGGGATCCTAGTGCGGCTCTGTTGGAAGTGCTGGATCCAGCACAAAATAGTAGCTTCGCAGACCATTACTTGGGAATGCCTTTTGATTTGTCTGAGGTGCTGTTTATCGCGACTGCGAACTATGCAGATAGGATTCCACTTCCATTATACGACCGGATGGAAAGAGTTGATTTTTCAGGATATACTGAGGCCGAAAAGCTGCAAATTGCCAAGCGATACCTTCTACCCAGGCAGAAGAAGGAGAATGGCCTTAAAAATAATGAATTGATTTTGGGAGAGAGAAGCCTACTGGCCTTAATTCAGGAATATACACGTGAATCGGGAGTGCGGCAGATAGAACGGGAACTGGGTAAACTTGCGAGGAAAGTTGCTCGCAAAATAGCAGCCGGAGAAACCAAGAGTCTCAGGGCTACCAAGAAGGCAATCAGAGAATTAATGGGTAGGCCCCGAGTCCATCCAGAGAGGATGGCTGAGGTTGATACTATTGGTGTGGCGACGGGAATGTTCTACACCCCCATGGGGGGTGATATAATGTTTGTGGAAGTGAGCACTATGTCGGGAAAAGGAAGCTTGGTCCTGACAGGACAATTAGGCGATGTGATGAAGGAATCAGGTAGGGCCGCCCTGAGCTTTGCTAAAAGCAACTATCAGCAACTTGGAATTCCTGAGGATAGCTTAAAAGAGAAAGACATTCATATACACGTACCAGCTGGCGCAATTCCTAAGGATGGACCTAGTGCGGGTATTACTATGGCTACGGCCCTCGTCTCTGTCTTATGTGGCGACAAAATTAGAAAAGATGTCGCGATGACAGGAGAATTGACACTGACTGGAAGAGTCCTCCCGATTGGAGGCGTAAAAGAAAAATTATTAGGTGCAGTCCGCGCCGGTATCCATACAATAATAATTCCTAAAGACAATGAGGCGGACCTAGAAGATCTTCAGGAAGATGTAAGAAAAAAATTGACAGTTCATCTAGTCGAAGACTTGAATCAAGTCATTGATCTAGCTTTGATCTCAGGCGACTCAAAGAAAAGAGCAAGAAAATGACCGCACGAAAAAACTAGCTTGCTAGTTTTTTGATCTGCATTATGCAACTAGTCCAGGCCCACAGTTAGATAACTCTGATTGATCCTGGGTTCCCGGAAATAATTTTACCTACGATTGACGGACGGCAAGTAGGACTGTTCAGCAGACTCATCAAGTGTGAAGTTTTCGCCTCCTGAACACAAATCAACAAGCCTCCAGAGGTTTGAGCGTCGGCCAAAATTAACTGGTCTGACTCTCCTGTGGCGCCAAAATCAATTCGGGACTCAATGTCAGAAAGATTTCTTCTGGTTCCAGAGGGCACGTTGCCTGTGGCGATCAACTCGTGCACATCTGGCAGGATTGGAACGGCTTCCAAAACCAGTTCGGCTGCGACTTCGGAATGGAGAAGCATGTTGCTGAGATGACCCAATAGCCCATAACCAGTTATGTCGGTGGCTGCTAGCACGCCCACTTCCTTCATTGCCTGAGCTGATTCCCGATTGAGGGTCGTCATCGCTGAGATTGCTGCATCAATGGAGGCTGGGGAGGCCTGGCTGGCTTTGATAGCAGTAGTGATAATGCCCGTGCCTAGTGGCTTGGTCAGGATGAGGTTGTCTCCCTCTGTTGCAGCTGAATTAGTAACGATAGCATCCTCTCCTACTTCGCCGACGATTACGAGTCCATATTTTGGTTCAGCGTCATCTACTGAGTGTCCACCCATGATCGGGACACCTGCTGCATTTGCTACATCGAGCCCACCTCGAAGAATCTCTTCCGCCAATCCCTTATTGAGCAGAGCTCTTGGAAAACCGAAAAGATTCAGTGCGAAAAGTGGTTTTCCGCCCATTGCATAAATATCCGAAAGGGCATTTGTAGCCGCGATACGACCAAAGTCGTACGGATCATCTACCACTGGTGTGAAGAAGTCCAGAGTCACCACTAGGGCTCTTCCTCCTCCTAAGGAATAGACTGCCGCATCGTCTCCAGTAGTGAGGTCGACCAGTGTATTGGGATCTTTTAGTGGAGTTAGGTGACGCAAGACCTGCGTCAGCTCGGACATGCTGAGCTTACAGGCTCAGCCAGCGCCGTGAGAAAGTTGGGTTAAGCGGATTTCTTGATCTGGAGTAGGTGTTTGATCTACCATGGGGATTCTTAGTTAGTGTTAGAGTCAAAAATGCCGCTTCTTTAGATCATTATCCATCTTCCTGAGAAGGATTCTGACAATGTATCGAGGCAAGCTCAGAGAGCAAGTTAAAGGTTGTAAGCTATGGTTGATGGAAGCAGTCTCTTGCGCCAGATTTAATCGACTGGAAAAAGTGCACAAACTAACATATGCAGGAGGGTGTTTTTAGTGTCTGGAATTTCTTGGTGTGAGGTTCGAGGTGTCAGGGTGGCTAGACATCACGGTGATCCCATCAAAGAGTATCAGGAAGCCGTTAATACTACAGCGATAAGGGATCGGAGTCATCGGACTAGGCTAAGGATATCCGGGAAGGCTCCAGTGGCTACTTTGCAGGGCATCTTAACTGGGAGGATGCCTGCTGCCCCTGTTCTATTAACAGAAGCAATGTGGAAAGGAAAAAGCTTTTATTCGGCGGTTCTGACTCCAAAAGCAAGAGTAGTAACTGATTTAGGTATTATGTGGGGTGACCAATCAGCGCAGGAAAGCTTGTTCCTGGATATTCCTCATATCGGAAAAGCTCCATTTATTGAGTATCTGAGCAGAACAGTTCCTCCTCGACTTGCAACGTTTACGGATGTATCTAAGGAAACTGGACTTTTGAGCTTTGTGGGTCCAGAAGCGACAAATGTTGTCGCTAGGTTTGTGCTAGGTACGGCCAATCAAGTGGCAGTGCTGAATGACTGCGAGGAAGGTGAGTATATACAGTTGGGAGTGAATGACAGTGACGTTCGGATTGTAAGAATGGAAGAAGTGTCCGGGGGTGGCTGGAACGTTTTTTCATCAAAGGACAATATCGGATCCTTGTGGTCACGGTTAGCTAGGTCTGGAATCCAGCCTCTTGGCGCAAGCATTTGGGAAACCCTAAGGATAGAAGCCGGCGTTCCAGCTTTTGGTCAAGATATAGGAGACTCTAATATTTTGCCGGAAACTGGCTTGATCGACAAAGCGGTCGATCACAATAAGGGTTGCTATACTGGCCAAGAAGTTATTGTACGTGTGAGGGACAGAGGTCGTGTAAATCGTCTTCTCAGCGGATTTCGTTTGCATGGAGAAGTGCTCCCTGGGGCTGGAGAAAGATTGTTTGTAGAAGGTAGGGAGGTTGGTTGGTTGACCAGCATTGCTGAGTCGCCGCGAGCTGGTGGCACTGTGGCGCTAGGGTACCTGCGGCAGGGTCTATTGCAGAGTGATGTTATTACTGTTGGGCCTTCTGGTAAATTTCAGGCTACCGTAATTTCACTAGGTCCAAATTGGTTGGAATTTTAACGGTTTTGGTCAAAACCTAGGCTTTGCAGTAAGATCAGGTCTCAAGTAGAAATAATGCCAACTAGGTAGATCAGATTAGTCCTCTCTGCTATTTTGGTGTAGCGTAGTGATGTATTTTAGGTATACAAAGTGGCTTTGTTAGAGGGAGTGTCTCATGCGGATCAGAGGTGGTTTAGGGAAAAGTATGTTCTGGAGGGGTGTCTACGGGCTTGTCTTGATGTTCACAGTCTCACCACTGCTTGCACAAGAGTCTGCTGGACCTAAGGTGGGAGTCTTTGATGGAGAAAGAGTTTTAGCTGAGTCCGAAATGGGCGAAGAAGCAGTTGCATTGCTAAGTCAGCTACAAGAGCAGCGTGTGGCAGAGTTGCAGGCCCAACAGGCTGAGATTAACACCATTAGACAGCAGGCTTTATCAGCGGCTCCTGGAACGGCGGAAGCGGCCCAGCTAGAAAGACAGATGGAAGATAGGGGCTTACAGTACCAACGTCTCGAACAGGACGTGCAGCAGGAGCTTGGACAGAGGCAAGCAGAACTTGTAGAGCCCATCACTCAGATAGTTCGTCAAATAATTGACACTATGGGCAGAGAAGAAGGCTATGTGCTGATCTTCAATGTAGCTCAAAGTGGATTGGTTTATTTTGACCCTACTATAGAAGTCACAGAAGAAATCATAAGAAGAGTTAACGTTGTTAATGCAGGTAGTCAGTAATTTTTCTGTCGGGCATACTGACCCAGGGGGCCCAACGGTATCATTATCATCTTTCAATCTCAGGGATGATTCTTTGTAGTCAGAGAGGTTGGGTTGAATAACTATCAGATTCATATTAATAGTCTGGTCGGCTACCTACTAATATTTGGGTTGTCGAGTAGCCCTAATCCCTTAGCTGGACAGATTGTGGGAGGCGTGTTTATTGAACGTGGCCTGGAATCATCTGGAGACAGAGAAGGGATTGGTGGAGAGTTGGGTTTCGAGGTAGCTTTTCTGCCGATTGATGTTTTCGCTTCTGGTGCTCATTTTCCTTCAACTGAAAAGGCTGAGTCTTTTAGAGTATGGTCGATAGGCACTAGGGTTAAAATTATTCCGATACCAATTGTAGGCCCCTATATCGTTGGCGGCCTGAGTCTAACAGAATCAAAAATATCAAATCTAGAAACCTCTCATTCTAAAGAAGGATCGTTTGCAGGGGTCGGCATAGATTTAAGTGTAAAATCTATGAAAATTTATTTAGAAGGTAAGTATGAGTTTTTTGATGAGGGTGAAGCTTTTGCAAGGCTGCGAATAGGAGCTTCAGTACTGTGGGGAGGACTGGGTTTGTAGTAGCCTTAGGTAACTAGATTACTTAAGACTGATGTAACGATTTTTGGCCCGTGAAGCTTGCCGTTTTCTATGAAAATCTTATTCGCGTTTTTACCCGCCGCCAAAACTCCAGCTATGTAGATACCCCTGTGATTGCTCTCCATTGTGTCCAGATCATGAAGAGGAATCCCTGTCTCCACATTCGTTTGAATTTTAAAGTTATTCAATAGGGCTTTGTTGGGGGACCAGCCAGTCATAGCTAAGACCCAGTCATTCGGAATCTCTTTTGTCTTGCCTGACTCGACATGGGTGATCATGACTGATTTCTGAGAAATTTCTTTGATGCGGTGTTCCCAGTATACCTGTATTTCGTTCTTGTCGATTCTATTGCTAATGTCTGGGATGACCCAAGGCTTAACTCCTTTGTCTATAGTTTTTCCGAAGTGTACTAAGCTCACCAGTGCGCCAGTGCGGTACAATTCTAAGGCGCACTCAACTGCAGAGTTTCCTGCCCCTACTACCATAACGTTTTGATTATAGTATGGATGAGCTTCTTTGTAATAGTGGTTTACTTTGGGTAAGGTTTCACCAGGAATATCCAAAAAATTAGGCTGGTGGAAACCTCCAGTAGCTAAAACTATGTATTTCGTCCTCACCGATTCTTGGTGGCCAAGTTTGTTTCGACTCCTTAGGAGAAAATCTCCCTCCGAGCCTTCTACTGATAGTATTTCTTGGTATTGATTTACTCTGAGGTTGTAGGTCTGAGCGACTCTTCGGTAATAGACCAGGGCTTCCTGCCGTGTAGGTTTGACTCCTGCTATCGCAAATGGTATGTCGGCAATCTCTAGCTTCTCGGCGGTACTGAAGAAGGTCATATAGTAAGGGTATTTGACAAGTGAACTGGCCAGGCATCCTTTGTCATATAAGGATACAGAAAGGCCTTGTCGGGTTGCGGCCGCACCTACTGATATGCCACAGGGCCCTGCACCAACTACTGCTATGTCTAGGGATTTGGCCATTTAAGTTTATGGATGAGGATAAGCAAAGAGGATGAAGGTAACCGATCCTGAAGCCTATCCCCAGGCCTGGTTAACTGGCATGTTATCCTTCGGTAAAAATTTCTTGGTAGGAACATTATAAGGTTTTTAACGGGAGTGCTCTTCTGGGTGGAAAATTCTAATGCAAAAGCTCGCAATGAAAACCCCGCACGAGCAGCTCGCAGGGCTTTGAATCGCTTCAGTAGAGCTGTCAAAAAAAGCCAAAGAGAGTTGGAGTCAATGAAGAAATCCTTACAGGAATTGGAAGGAGAATCTGCGACAGAAAAAGACTTTTTGGAATTTGAACAAAATTTTGACAGCATGCTGGAATTCTTGAATGAAAAAATGCGACTTATGAGAGAGAGCCTTCTTTTGTCAACTATGATGGATCTAGATAGAACTGCAAAAGGCAAAGGAGGGGGAGGCGAGGTTCTTTGAACGAGAATTCGCATTTGAAGATGAGCGACTTCAAAATGTTGGCAGCAGAACTGATGAGGTCTTTTGAGGAACCGATTACTGGGCCTTGGAGTGATGCTGTATTTTCGAACCTAGCTGTCAAGGTCTTTGAGTACCAATACAAAAATAATCCCGCATACGCCAAGTACTCAAAGAACAGGGGGGTGACCCCATTGAATATTCAGAGTTGGAAGGATATTCCCCCAGTGCCAACGTTGGCATTCAAGGAGTTTCCGGTAATTTCTGGAAGCTCTGGTGTAGCTGAGGCTGTGTTCAAGACTAGTGGGACAAGTCTGGGCAACCAGCAGGGAGAACATCACATCCTGAGCCTTTCTCTGTATAAGGCATCTATTGTGGGTAGTATGAAGCACCACTTTTATTCCGAACAGAGGCCTACACTTTTAGCATTAGTGCGAGATCCAATTGAATCGCCATCTTCCTCACTGAGTTTTATGTTGGGCGAAGCCTTGAGTAGCTTATCTATGGGTAGGGGTGGTTTTTACGTGGGCCAAGACAACCGTATACAGTATGAAAAATTAGTGAATGGTCTCCGCAAGGTTGAATCAGATGGAGTCTCGGTGTTGTTTGCAGGAACAGCTTTTGCCTTCGTACACTGGGTAGATTGGCTGGATCAACAGGGGTTATATTTCCAACTTCCCGAGAGCTCACAAATCATGGAGACGGGAGGATTCAAAGGACGCTCAAGGGTGATTCCTCGCTTGGATCTATATGAAGCTCTAGCGAGCCTGCATGGTATCTCTGTCTCTTCTATAGTCAGTGAATACGGCATGACTGAAATGCTGTCTCAATTTTATGAGAAGACTGTGGTGGAAGCAGGAACAGGAAAGGTCAGGCACCTTGGGTATCGACCACCACCTTGGGTGCGTTCTCTAGTATTGGATGTAGATACACTGGCTCCCCTTCCAGCTGGTAAAGAAGGAGTGCTGTGCCATTTTGATTTAGCGAATCTGGGGTCGGCTATGGCTATATTGACGGAGGACGTCGGTGTGGTCACAGAGGGAGAGGGGATTCGACTTGTTGGAAGATTAGATGGAGCAGAAGAAAGAGGATGTTCGTTAGCGATGAATGATTTTCATTCCGACTAATGATGAGTAATGGCGTTTTTGACGCGTACCAATTGCCCGATGAAAGTGAATGTCCAGAGAGATTGAATTCCGTCAATGTCTCTGAAGATTTTTCTGTGCGGTACCCCAATTTTAGGGCCTTAAATAAGGATGCTTTGGTCAAGCTTCTGATAGAAAATAATGTAGCGATCAAGAGCATGCCAGTGTCAGAAATAATTCAAGCTATTGGAAGAGTGTCGGAACGCCTTATGGATAAGGATGACCCACTGAGGTATGAAGCTTTAGATGTTATGGTGCCTACGGCTGGGATTTCCCCTCAGATGGCGGAGACAATTTTGGCGGGAATGTCTGCAGGCTGGACCGAAAAAACATTGACTGAACTGGTCGAACGAGAGTTCACAAACCCAAAAGTATTGGACAGTTTTCAGCGGATTGACTCTGGTCGCAGTCAGATGGTATATGGGTTCACTTTGAATCTCACAGTGGGTTCTGGCACTGTTCCAGGCGTGGGTGTGACCGCCCTCATCCGGGCCTTGCTTTTAAAATCATCTATTTTAATGAAACCAGGCTTGGGAGATGTGGCTCTTCCAGTATTGTTTGCTAGGGCTCTCGGAGAAGAAAATGAAGTTTTTCGAAAATGCCTTGCAGTTTTTTATTGGGATGGCGCCAAGGAGAGAATAGAGAGAAAAACTTTAGAAAAGGTTGGAGTAGTAGTTGCTTATGGAAGCGATGATTCCATAAGGTCTATTCGAGATCAAGTCCCCAGGAAAACAGACGTCGTTTCGTATAGTCATCGTTTGGGGGTAGGCCTGGTGGGACGTGAAGCTCTGTCAGAAGATAAGGCTCGTGAGACGGCGCAAGAAGTGGCGATGTCGATCGCCACTTTTGATCAGAGAGGCTGTGTCTCGCCACAGGTCTTGTATGTCGAACAGGGCGGACAGGTCGCTCCAGAGGATTGGGTGCAGGTGCTTGCCTCGGGGATGGAAGAGCTGGAGGAACAATTGCCTGCGGGAGTACTTAGCCAGGAAGAAACAATTGGGGTGCAGCAAATACATGCAGCTATAGGGCTGAAACAACTGGGAGGAACGGGAGTCCAGATATATAAAGGGACAAGGAAGTCGTGGGCTGTAATCTTTGAGCCAGAAATAGTACTGAAATGGTCAGATTGTAGGAGGGTAATATACGTTAAGCCGATTACGGATCTTATGACTGCGAAAACGGTGTTGGCCCCTGGCGGGGACTATTTACAAACTGTGGCCATCGCTGGAGCATCAAGCCGAAAAGAGAATATCGCAACCAGCTTGACCCAAATTGGCGTGACCAGAGTCACTTCTTTTCAACAAGCCCCCTGGCCTAAGCCTTGGTGGCATCACGATGGGAGATCAGTTTTTCAGGGTTTATTTGAATTGATTGATTTGGAGGATGTTGTTGACTGAGGGAGTGCGACGTTAGCCTGTAAAGTCCTCAAGGTCGTCCGTTTCTTCTCCTCTCCACATGACCATTTGACGTTTTCCGTCGCCAGTTTCTTCTACTCGCACTGTTAGCGAGTCTTTTGGATTAAGTCGGAGATTATCACGTAATTCCTGAGGAATCGTTATCCGGCCGCCGACGCCGACAGTTACTTGGGTATAATAAAGAGTACGGTAAATGGCCATTCTGGCTCCTTAAATGTTCTGTAAAATTTTGGCCGAAAATAGAGGCCAAATCTATAGCTAATTTCTGATGCAGCAACAGGTGGAAGGAATCAGGCAGTCGTGTTGGGAAGCAATGATCGCAATAAAGACTGAAGATGGTGTTCTTCTAGGCTTCGTGCTTTGCCAAGGGCTTTTTCGAATGAATCTTCAATGATAATCACACTAGTTCTAAGGTCTTGAAGAACAGACTCTTCGTTTTCGTTTGCAGAGGAAAAACGTAAGAATCCCCTGAACGTAGAGATTTGAGTTGGGTCCTTTTCGAAGTCGAGAAGAATTTCCCAGAAGGAACCCTCGTGACTGATAGTAGTAACATGGCACTTCCCATGGATCGAAGGTGTGCCGGACGAAGGTTTTGTGGGAGTCATTGCCGTAACATAAGCAACAGTAAGGTGGTGGCGCCACTACAGTACATTATAGAGGTGATAGACTCTCGTCAGTCTATGTTGGTGCCGGATGGTAGGAGCGTTGACATCAGGTCGGAGCACAGGTAGCTTTTTCGCGTCCTAAGACTGAGAAATCTAGCTTTTACCCATGTTGGGGAGCGGGTACATGACAAAAAGATGGATAGGTAGGCTCACTATCGGATTTGTTACTATCTTGGGTTGCCTAGCTTTCGTGTTTTCACAGGAGAATGGAAAGGATGATAGTGTGTCCTCCAGCGCGGAATCCTCGACAGTCTTAGACTTCACTCAGCCCATTGCTTTCCCCCATACCATTCACGCTGGAGTCGACCAGATAGACTGCCAGTATTGCCATTTTTCTGCTGAGCGTTCGGTAGACGCTGGAATTCCCCCCGTCAGTACCTGCATGGGATGTCATATGGTAATTGGTGGTTCAGATGAGGTCCAGCAGGCAGAAATTCAAAAAGTGAGAGACTACTGGGCCGCTAAAGAACCTATTCCTTGGGTGAGAATTTACAAAGTAGCTGACCATGTTCATTTTCCGCATATGAGACATGTCGCTGCGAATGTAGATTGTACGACATGTCACGGAGAAGTGAAGGAACTTGAAGTCATAGAAACCGTCAATCAGCCGCTCTCAATGGGTTGGTGTGTCAGCTGTCACGTGGAACAGAACGTCCGTCGCGACTGCACTGTTTGTCATTATTGATCATGGAATGTATTCAATGAACGATGGGTTAAAGAGACGTGATTTCCTTAAAGTTGTAGGGGCCAGCGGAGCCGGTGCAGGCGTGTTGGGTTGTTCCACGGAAAAGGTTGAAAAATTGATGCCTTATGTGACTCCACCCGAGGAAATCACTCCAGGGGTTGCCACTTGGTATTCTACTGTTTGTGGAGAATGTGAGGCTGGTTGTGGAATGTGGGTCCGCACTCTAGAGGGTCGGGTGGTAAAGGTAGAGGGCAACCCTAACGATCCGGTGTCCAAGGGCGCCTTGTGTTCTAAGGGTCATTCCAGCCTACAAGGTCTGTATAACCCCGATCGCTTCAAGGGGCCGATGATACGTGAGGGTGGCCAACTAAAACCGATCTCATGGGTGGAAGCTGAAGAGGTACTGGCGGGCCATCTCGAACGAGCTGACAACTATTACTTAATCACTGGCTCTACCGGCCCCAGTTTGACAGAGCTAGTCGATAGTTTTGCAGGAGACACTGGCGGGAAAATTCTAAATTATAATCCACTGGACCACGGCCCTTTACGAGAAGCCAGTAGGATCGTATTTGGACGAGATGTGGTGCCCTGGTATGACCTAGGATCTGCGAAGTGCATTATTTCATTCGGGGCAGATTTCCTCGATGGCTGGCTTTCTCCCTTGAGAGATAGTCGCGGCTTTTCTAAGATGAGTGCTGTGGGTGAAGGTGGTTTCAAAGGCAGATTTGTATTCGCTGCTCCCAGGCTATCGTTGACGGGTCAGAATGCTGACGAGTGGTTGCCTATAGCTCCTGGAACAGAAGCTCTGGTGGCACTGGCGATGGCCAACGTAATAAGTGGTGGAACTGCAGAGGCAGGGCCTTACCAGGAAATTGTGGACGCCCACTCACCCGAGGATGTGGCGGCTAAGGCAGGTGTCTCTGCAGAAAGCATAAGACGGGCAGCTAATCACCTGGTAGAGGATGGACCCAGTCTAGTCTTAGGTCCGGGAATTGAGGGTCAACACCGGAACAGTACGGCGGTAAATGTAGCAGTAGCTATTCTAAATTTTGTTGCTGGTAACGTCGGCAAAACTGTCGACTACTCCTCTCCTCAGTTTGGAGCTTCCTCCCGCTCATCAAGCTATGAATCGATGCAGGATGCTATAGGTGATATGCGTACAGGGGAGGTTCCCCTTGTCTTAGTTCATGCAGCAAATCCCGCATACGCTCTACCATCTACATCTGGATTCAAAGAGGCTTTCGGACAAGTGTCCTTTAAGGTCTCTTTTTCCTCAGCTATGGATGAGACTGCGGCAATGGCAGATCTTATTTTGCCTGATCGTCATTTTCTGGAATCCTGGGGTGACTCTTCATGGAGATCAGGTCGATTCAGTATACAGCAACCTGCTATGCAGCCAGTGCCTCATTTTGACTCTAAGCAAGTCGGTGATGTCTTACTGTCGGTGGCGGAAAATATGGGTGTGGGATCTGGGAACCAGTCCTTTTATGAGTGGCTCCGATTACAGTGGCAATCCAAGGCTGCCACTGAGGGCGTTTCAGATTTCGAACATTTTTGGAGGGAAGGGCTACGAACCGGAGTGATTGATACTGAATCTGAATTTGAATCAAGTAGTAGTGAAGCTCTCCGGGAAACCGATAGGGCGCTGGTGTTTGACTCACCTGAATTTGATGGAGAAGGCGATCTCCACTTAATGGTTTACCCTTCGGCTCGTTTTGGCGATGGATCCATGAATGCCAATCGACCCTGGCTTCAGGAACTTGCTGATCCAGTTAGCAAGATTGCCTGGCATTCATGGGTAGAGATGCATCCAGATAGGGCCGAGTCGTTGGGAGTGCAAAATGGCGATGTCTTGACCTTGAGTACTGACTATGGTGCACTCGAAGTTCCGGCTTGGATCTACCCGGGTATACGTCAAGATGTTATAGCATTGGCAATGGGTGGAGGCCACACTGAGGCTGGAAGGTTTGCAAATGGCAATGGTGTGAATCCTATGGATTTGATCCCTGCCGAAGTGGAGGCTTTGTCTGGTGGGCTCGTACACTTCATTACCAAAGTAGCCGTCACTCCAACAGATGATCGCTATCAACTTGCGTCGATAGCGGGCTCCGACGTTCAAAGTAACCGCCCGATTACACCGGTCGTGAGTTTGGAAGAATGGACTCGGGGAACAACGGAACACTCTGACGAAGGAGGGCATGGGCCACTTAAAGAATTACAAGGTATAGGTGGCTTTGTGCCCATTGAGACGGAGGGATTGCCAGAAAATTTTCCACTTGATGGATCCAAGCATGGGGAGTATGGAAAAGAAGACGAGCCACGATGGGCTATGGCTATTGATTTGGATAAATGTACAGGTTGTAGCGCTTGCGTCACTGCCTGCCAGTCTGAGAACAATGTGCCTTGGGTTGGTGAAAGCCAGGTGGCGATGGGTCGAGACATGGGTTGGATCCGCATGGAGCGTTACTATGAAGCAGTCGATGCTACACAGGCGGGACCGGTGGACATTCGGTTTTTGCCAATGCTTTGTCAGCACTGCAATAACGCGCCATGTGAACCAGTATGTCCAGTTTTTGCAACGTACCATACCCCCGACGGACTAAATGCACAGATATATAACAGATGTGTTGGCACAAGATACTGTGCTAATAATTGTCCTTATAAAGTCAGGGTGTTCAACTGGTATACTTTCACAGATGAAGAACCGGTGCGTGAAGGATTGGGCCATATCCCCGAGCCTTTGAATTGGCAGTTGAATCCAGATGTTACAGTTAGAGAAAACGGCGTCATGGAGAAATGTTCCTTCTGTGTTCATAGAATCAGGAATGCACAAAATAGAACCGCCCTGGAAGATGGTGTCCTTGCTGAAACTGACGTAGTGACCGCTTGTCAGCAGACATGTGCAGCGGAAGCTATAGTTTTTGGAAATATAAAAGATCCTAATTCGAAGATTTCTCGTATTTCCAAAGATCAGCGCTCCTATCGTGTTCTCAATGAAATAACTAACACCCAACCAGCAGTTAGTTATTTGAAGAAAGTCACCTTCCACGAAGTAGTATCCGAGGGGCATTGATGGAGAATGACGCAGTGAACGCCTCCCGGGGGTCTCTGGCTCATCCCGACATCAAGACTATGGCTGAGGTCAATGTCGATGTCCTGAAGCCACTCAGTAAGCCTGGAAAAGGCTGGTGGATGTTACTGGGCCTATGCGTGTTAGGTATTGCTTTGTTGTTTTGGTCTTGGGGAATCCAGATGGTCCAAGGAATCGGGGTTACGGGTCTCACAAGTCCAGTTGGTTGGGGGGTTTATATAACCACCTTTGTTTTCTGGGTGGGCATAGCCCACTCCGGGACATTGATATCAGCTGTGTTATTCCTGTTCAGGGCTCCTTGGAGGCAATCTATATATAGAGTCGCGGAGGCGATGACGGTCTTTGCGGTAATGACCGCAGGGTTGTTCCCTTTAATCCATGTGGGTCGAGTATGGCACGCTTATTGGTTGATTCCATACCCTAATAGCCGTTTTCTGTGGCCGAATTTTCGGTCTCCGCTCGTTTGGGATGTCTTTGCGGTTACGACCTATTTTACGGTTTCGGCTGTTTTCTTCTATCTGGGTACTATCCCTGACCTAGCAGCCGCGAGAGATGCAGCCAGGGGATTTAGGAAAAAATTTTATAGTGTCATTTGTCTAGGGTGGAGAGGTACTGATAGGGAATGGCACCACTTAAGTAAGGCGTATATCTTCCTGGCAGCTCTGGCTACTCCCTTGGTTCTGTCGGTCCACTCTGTAGTTTCATGGGACTTTGCGGTAGGTATCGTACCTGGATGGCATGCAACGATTTTTGCGCCATATTTTGTAGCTGGGGCTATTTTCTCCGGCGTCGCCATGGTTATTACTCTTAGCGTTCTGGTTAGGAAAGCTTTCGGCTTGGAGGCTTACCTGACCATTAAGCACTACGATGCTATGGCAAAACTTTGTTTGGTAACCTCCATGATAGTCCTGTACGCTTACCTGTCTGAATTTTTCATGGCATGGTACAGTGGAGAAGAAGTTGAAAGGGCTGCATTTTGGCAACGCCTTTTCGGAGGATACTGGTGGGCTACTTGGATCATGTTGGTATGTAACGGTTTCGTCCCTATTATGCTCTGGTTCAAGAGGGTGCGTCACTCAATCGCAGCGCTATTCACAATATCCATTTTCGTAAACATTGGTATGTGGTTTGAAAGGTACGTAATTATAGTAACTTCTCTCCATCATGAATACGAACCATTTGCATGGGGCATGTATAGGCCCTCTATGGTGGAAATGGGGATCATGGTAGGTAGTTTTGGTTGGTTTGGCTTTTGGTTTCTGCTTTTCACAAGACTTCTGCCTCCTGTAGCGATTGCGGAGCTGAAAGAAGTTCTTCCTAGGCCCATGAAACCTGTGGCCGACAGTTCTTTCGTCGGGACTGGCTCGCCGCCTGGGGGTGTGTCTAATGGATAGCCGGTTCGCTTTTCTCGCTTCTTTTAGCTATCTGGATTCTGCTGTCAAAGCTATAGAGCGGCTAAGAAAGGAAGGGCTTAGGGAGATTACTGCTTACATGCCCTATCCGGAGCATGAGATAGAAGACGCCCTGGGTTACGGGCAAAGCCCAGTGAGGGTATGGGCATTGGTGGGAGGCTTATGCGGTGCCGCTGGAGGGCTTGCATTCACATCTTTCACTTCGATGGACTGGCCGTTAGTGACTGGAGGAAAACCTATTCTTTCTATTCCCGCTTATATTATAATAGTCTTTGAGATGATGGTCCTGTTCGGTGCTCTTTCAACCGTCATAGGGTTTTTTATTAACAGCCGCCTGCCTCAAACTAAGCCTTTGGTTATCTATAATCCAGAATTTAGTGCCGGTAAATATGGGGTCTATATCGAGGTTTCTGAAGCGAAAAAAGAACAGGCGAAGCAAATATTGATTGCTGAAGACCCCGACCAATTGGATGAGCATCAACTAGGGGATGGCCATGGTTAAAGTGACGAATAAATGGCTCCTGCTGCTTTCTGTAGCAACGATATCTTGTACTCCAATGGATGATGCTCTAGCAGGAATTTTCGGCAGACATATGCGTGATTCTAGATCATTTGACCCCTACGAGAACACAATTGACCCACCTGAAAATACAGTTCCATTCGCTTCAGGAAACATGACTCCGGGAGTTGGACAATTGAACACCGGTCAGCCAGAAATGGGAATAATGGCACCGCCTTTTGGGCCGATGGACTTACCTGCAGATGGGAGTTCTCCCCTTGGTATAGTTAATCCGGTAGCACCAGATAGTGCTTCGCTAATTCGAGGCGAAGTGATGTTTGATCGAATGTGTGCAGTGTGTCATGGGGCAGAAGGAATCGGTTCCCAGGCAAGTATAATAGAAAAATATCCGTTACTGGTCGCCTATAATCTCTCGGGTACTCGAGTCGCGGGATTCAGTGATGGTTATATCTATGGAATCTTGCGTGTCGGAAGGGGTTTGATGCCGTCTTATGGACATCAAGTCAGTCATTTTGATCGTTGGCATATTGTGAACTATATTCGTTCATTACAGCGCAAGGCTGGGAATTTTCCTGTGGAAGGGGGCTAAAAATATGGATCACGTGCACGTTCCCAGTGAGATTCCGGCAAAATTTTTTAGGGAATCATCGAAACATCTAAGGTTGATTGTGGCCATATTCCTAGTCGGCGTATGCGGTTCGGCGTGGAGCTTGGTCATGGATGCAGATCGTGTCCGACAGGCGTACGTGTCTAATTGGATGTTTTTTACTAACATAGCTGTGGGTGCAATCTTATTCGCTGTGGTGACTTGGATTACTAAAGCGAAATGGAATTGGTCAGTGCGGAGAGTTAGTTTGTCTTTTGTGGCTTTTTTACCTGTTTCATTCCTCCTGTTTTTACCTATGCTGACTTTTGGAGATTCGTATTTTCCATGGATCCTGGAAATGTCCCACGATCCGATTCTTCAAAAGAAAGCAGCCTATTTGAATATGCCATTCCTTGTGGCAAGGAATGTTTTGGGACTTCTGCTGCTTTTTGGATTTGCAATGAAATTCGCTTATTTGGCACTAAGGCCCGATATGGGTTTATGCGAAGATGCTATGCAGGGTGGAACAAGAAAAATGTGGAGAAGTCGACTGATAGAAGGTTGGCGGGGGCAGGATCAAGAGGAAATGGATTCCTATCAACGTATGTTGGTAGTCGGTCCTATTTTTGTGATTCTTTACTTCCTAGTGATGAGTATTCTCTCATACGATTGGGTGATGTCCCTGGAGCCTCATTGGTTCTCAACCATGATGGGCCCATGGTTCTTTATGGGTGCTTTTTGGAGTGGTATTGCAGCCACTGCTTGTGCCGTGGCTTTTCTGAAAAGACAGGAAGATTATTTTGATCAAGCGATGGGTGCCCAACAATTGCATGATATCGGCAAGCTGACGTTTGGATTTGCAGTATTCTGGGCGTACCTGGTGTTTGCCCAGTACTTGGTTATATGGTATGGGAAATTGCCATGGGAGCAGGCGTGGATCATCCATAGATCAGAAGAGCCATGGGGCAAGCTGTCAGTTGCGGTCGTGTTGATGTGTTTCGTGTTCCCGTTTGCTGGGCTGATAGGACGGAAGGCCAAAATGAAAGCTGGCTTCTTGAGTCTTGTTGCCCTTGTCGCCCTCGGCGGACTGTGGCTGGAAAAACATTTGATGGTTGCTCCATCTATTCGCGATCCTGAGACCGCAATTCTTGGCGAGACTGAATTCTTTGTGGGCTTGATGTTCCTGGGCCTGTTCCTGTTTTCACTGCGGTATTTTCTCTCAATTTTTCCGGTCATTCAATTGTGGCAGCCTCAGCCTGATCCTGAAGCAGTCGAGATGGAAACGTTGGTTGGATCTTGAGAGAGCGGACGAGTGGATCAATTAGGAATCCTCTTCTTTTAGCGACGGCCTTTTGATCTGGAGTGTCGATTAATCGTTCGATCTCTTGAAGTACTTAGACATTTCAAATCCTATGGCTCTCATTAGCCGTGCTTCTCTGAGATCAGGCTCTGCTCTCGACAACAATGTTCGTAGCATTCGTAAGACACTTTCAGGGTGTCGATCTCCCTTGAAGAACCCGATTTGATGCAGACCCTGTTTTAGGGCAAAATGCATTTCTTCTATATCTTCGTGTTTGGCAGGTCCTGCATTTCTTTTTCCGGTGGGGTGTGGGGCGGCTTCTTTAAATGCAAGCTGAATTTCATAGCAAAGGATCAGGCAGGCTTGAGCTAAATTGAGACTGGGGTGTTGAGTGGTCGTGGGGATGATAGCCAGTTGATGACATAGATCTAGGCCGTCATTTGTGAGGCCTCTGTCTTCTTTGCCAAAGACTAAAGCGACTGACCCTTTGGTCGCTTTTTCAATAATTATTGGAGCAATATCCCTGGGTTTTGTGTAGTTGCGTTGTGCGGTTCGTGGACGGGCCGTGGTCCCGACTACAAAAGTGGTATCAGCCAAGGCTTCGGCCAGGGTCGAGTAGATTTGCGCAGTTTCGGCGAGCTGCTTGCTTCTGTGAGCTATTCCATCGATCCGGTGGACGTCATAGTTTGCTGGATTTACTAGGCGAAGCTGAGATATGCCCATATTCATCATTACACGAACTACACCAGCTACGTTGACTATGTGTTTGGGGTTATCTAATACGACAATGATGTTGTTGAGTGGAGAATGTTCCATTTTGTTGTAATTATACTCAATAAGACTCTTCGGTCTCGATAGAATCTTCCGTAGTCTCGTCATCATTTGTACTTTCGGGTTTCTTTAATTCCCCTTTGAAATTTCGGATACCTGTTCCCAGACCTTTGGCCATTATTGGAATCTTTTTTGCTCCAAAGAAGAAAAGCAGAATCAGTAGAATCAGTAGAACTTCTCCAAATCCTAAACCCATCATTTCAGTAACCCCTTTGCTATAGTTTGTAGTTGCATATTCGTAGTTCCCTCATAGATAGTTCCAATCTTTGAATCTCTATAAAACTTTTCAACCGGATACTCACTTGTAAATCCGTACCCTCCGTGAAGATCTACACAAAGAGAGGTTACACTCTGTGCCATCTTTGATGAATGTAACTTGGCCATAGCTGCTGGCACCAGGAAGTCTTTGCCCTCGTCTTTGAGTCTGGCAGCGTTGTATACCAGAAGACGAGAAGCTTCTAGGTTGGTTGCAGCTTCAGCGATTTGAAACTGTACGCCCTGAAAATCAGATATTGGTTGTCCGAATTGCTCTCGCTCTTTAATGTAGTTTTTGGTGTGGTCTAGTGCTCCTTGGGCCAATCCGATCATTTGAGCTCCAATGCCAATACGTCCCTCATTTAAAGTTTCTATGGCTACTTTATATCCTTCTCCGATGGACCCGAGGATCCTTTCCGAAGGGATTTTTACGTTTTCCAGTATCAATTCGCTTGTAGAAGAGGCTCGTATTCCGAGCTTGTCCTCCTTTTTCCCCACCGATAAACCTTGTGCATCTCTCTCCACAAGAAATGCCGTGATTCCTTTGTAGCCAATTATGGGATTGACGTTAGCGAAAACTATGTACATAGAAGCTTCTGCTGCATTGGTGACCCAAAGTTTGCGGCCATTTATAACCCAATCGTTTCCACTTTGGTTGGCTTGACACTTGAGGCCAAAGGCATCCGATCCACTTACACTTTCGGATAGCGCATAGGCTCCGATCCACTCAGATGCGAGTTTAGGTAAGTACCGACTGCGCACTTCCTTTGATCCCCATCTGTATACAGCATTATTTACTAGGGTATTCTGGACATCGACGAGGATAGCCACAGAAGGGTCTACTCGAGAGATTTCTTCTATAAGTATGATCGAGTTAAAGAAACTAGATTGTGATCCGCCGTATTCTTCCGGGATTTCAATGCTCATTAGTCCCATGTCAAAAATCATTTTTATCAATTCAGGGGCTATTTCCTGATTTGAATCCATCTCTGACACCAAGGGGGCTATTTCTGCCAGCGCGAAGGCCCGGATTGCTTCCTTGAACATTGTTTCGTCGCTGGAAAATGATGTTAATGCTGACCGACTTTTCCAGGTTTTATCATCATTCATAATAGCTAATGGCCTTGGAGTGTAGGGATGTTTTTAATGATTTCCAGCAATGACAATTCTAATTGAATTTACTTATGGTACTTCTTTATGAAAAGGTTTATTTTGGGCGGTCTGGAAAAGACTTTGTTTAGGTTGGTTTTTGCTTAAATTTAAATAGGTCTGCTATGGGTTGGCCTTAAACACTCGACCTTGGAGGAATGATGTCCGAGTATCCGGAGGGTTTGCGCTATACGGAAGAGCATGAGTATCTCCAACCTACCGAGGAAGATGGTGTCTATCGGGTTGGTATTACTGATTATGCGCAGGCTGAATTAGGAGATGTTGTTTATGTGGAACTCCCAGAAAAAGGGAGCCATTTTGATGGTATGGGAGTCTTTGGGACCATCGAGGCAGTTAAGGCGGTCAGTGATCTCTATTGTCCACTGTCTGGGAAGGTGGTTGAAGTAAATGACAAATTGGACCAAGAGCCAGCGCTTATAAATACAGATCCCTATGGAGATGGATGGATGGTTTGTTTGCGGCTTGATGAAGGAGAAGTAGTGGACTCCATGATGGATGCCACTGCATACCAGGTTTTCATTGGAGACTAGGTGGCTGTAGTGTCACAGGATAACAACCATTTTTCCGATAGACACATCGGGCCGAGGGTCTCCGATGTGCATGAAATGTTGAATTGTCTGGGGTTGTCCGACCTGGACGAATTGGTAGCCCAGACAGTACCGGAGTCGATAAGGATTGATGGTGATTTAGACCTTCCGGAAGGTCTAACAGAAGATGGATTGCTAGAATTCATCACTCAAATCAGTTCCGAGAATGACATTTTTCGTTCATATATCGGAATGGGTTACTACGACACCATAGTTCCAACTGTAATTGCTAGGAACGTGTTGGAAAATCCTGGATGGTATACCGCCTACACACCCTACCAGGCAGAAATTTCCCAGGGGCGCCTCGAAGCGTTATTGAATTTCCAGACAATGGTGATAGATCTGACAGGTTTGGAGATTGCCAATGCGTCACTTCTCGATGAAAGCACTGCTGCCGCTGAGGCGATGACGATGCTTTACGGAGATAGTGGCAATAATGAAAGAAACTCCTTTTTTGTTTCAGATAATTGTCATCCTCAAACTATCCAGGTAGTTAGGGGCCGAGCTGCCCCAATGGGTATCAAGGTGGTAGTGGCCTCCGAAACGCAGTTCCTAAAGGAAGAAGACAAGCAAACTTTTTTCGGTTCACTGGTGCAATATCCGGGAACCAACGGATTGCTTGCCGATTATACTAATTTTTGTGAAACAGCCCATAGCTTTGGGGTGTCGGTTGTGATGGCTGCCGACCTTTTGGCTCTTACTTTGGTGAAACCTCCGGGGGAAATGGGAGCGGATGTGGCAGTAGGGAGCACCCAGAGATTTGGAGTTCCAATGGGATATGGAGGCCCACACGCAGCCTACTTTGCAACCCGGGAAAAATTCAAAAGAAAGTTGCCGGGCCGTATCATAGGAATGTCTAAAGATGTAGAAGGTAGGCCAGCGCTTCGGATGGCCTTGCAGACTAGGGAACAGCATATCAGACGTGGGAAGGCCACTTCAAACATTTGTACTGCTCAAGTGCTTCTCGCAGTAATGGCTGGAATGTATGCTGTTTATCATGGTCCAAGAGGATTAACCAGCATTGCTAGGCGGGTCCATTCACTGACACAATCTTTGGCCTCTGGCCTTGAAGAGATGGGTTACAGTGTGAAGCATGAGACTTTTTTCGACACTCTTCAGTTAGACGTAGGAGGATTGACAGAAGCGCTATTGCATCGTGCTCAGATGAAAAAAATCAACCTGAGAAACGACACAGAAGGGTTGATCGGGATCTCTATAGATGAAACAACATCACAAAAACACATTGAGGAACTCCTTTCTGTTTTCGATTTAGATAATGACAAGCCAGAAATGAACTCTCGGCCATTAGCGTTGACTTCTTCAACTGCACTGAGTATCCCAAAAGAGTTGGAGAGATCTTCTGGCTTTCTTAAGCATCCTGTGTTTCACAGTTATCACTCTGAAAGTGAGATGCTTAGGTATTTGAACAAGCTTGAAAGAAAGGATCTGTCACTGACTACTAGTATGATCCCTCTGGGATCTTGCACTATGAAATTGAATGCTACTACAGAGATGATTCCAGTCAC
Organism: Longimicrobiales bacterium; assembly: GCA_028822645.1. Taxonomy (GTDB): domain Bacteria; phylum Gemmatimonadota; class Gemmatimonadetes; order Longimicrobiales; family Gaopeijiaceae. The sequence continues at coordinate 62,486 of JAPKDG010000006.1, forward strand.
TTGGAATGCGTTTGGCAGGCTACATCCGTTTTCACCCTTGGATCAAGCTGAGGGCTATCAGAAGATTTTTGCAGATTTGAAGAAATGGCTCTCGGAGATAAGTGGCTTAGAGCATACTTCCTTACAGCCGAATTCTGGAGCCCAGGGAGAATACACAGGCTTATTGGTGATAAAGGCCTATCACGATAGCGTTGGAGAGAGTCACAGGAATGTATGCTTGATACCAACCTCAGCACATGGTACTAATCCAGCGAGTGCTGTTCTAGCAGGCATGAAAGTAGTGGGAGTGCAGTGTGATCCGTCTGGTAATATTGACTTAGAAGATCTAAGAGAGAAAGCTGAAAACAATAAGGGGGATCTATCAGCATTAATGGTCACTTACCCCTCTACTCATGGGGTCTTTGAGTCTGGAATAAGGGAGATCTGTGACATAATACATGAGTATGGTGGACGCGTTTATCTGGATGGAGCAAATTTGAATGCTCAGGTTGGTTTGTGTCGGCCAGGTGATTACGGTGCAGATGTATGTCATATCAATCTACACAAAACTTTCTCTATCCCACACGGAGGTGGTGGTCCTGGAATGGGACCAATCTGCGTCACATCTGAGTTGGCTCCCTTTTTACCGGGTCACCCACAAGCTAATTGTGGCGGCGGAAAAAGTATCCTTCCTGTTTCTGCGGCTCCTTGGGGAAGTAGTAGTATTCTGCTGATTTCCTGGGCGTACATTGCATTATTGGGCAAGACTGGAGTCAAAAGAGCCACACAGGTGGCGATACTGAATGCCAATTATATGGAGAGCAGGTTGCGTGATCAGTTCGAGGTACTCTACAGGGGAGATTTAGGTAGGGTGGCTCACGAGTTTATTATCGATTTGAGGGAATTCAAGAAAACAGTGGATATTTCTGCTGAAGACGTTGCAAAGCGATTGATAGACTATGGTTTTCACGCTCCTACAATATCTTTTCCCGTTGCAGGCACGATGATGATTGAACCTACGGAGAGCGAGTCTCGGGAAGAATTGGACCGATTTTGTGAGGCATTATTATCGATCCGCGAAGAAATTCGTGAGGTGGAATCAGGGCAAGCAGACCCAACTAATAATGTGCTCAAAAATTCTCCTCACACTGCTGCTTTTGTGAGTTCTTCTGATTGGCCTTGTGATTATTCGAGAGAAAAAGCAGCTTACCCCGCTTCCTGGACACGAGAGCACAAGTATTGGGTCCCAGTTCGTAGGATAGATAATGTTCAAGGGGATAGGAACTTGATTTGTGCTTGTCCTCCTCTGGAATCTTATATTGAAGAGTGATTGGTGATGGTCAAAAGAGCCACATCGAAAATTTAGAGAGGTCTGGAAAATGGCGAAGCTCGATTTTTATGGACATGCGACATTTGGATTAACCACAGAAGACGGCACAAGAATCATCATAGATCCATTTTTTGGTGAGAACCCATGGACGGATGTCCAGGTAGACAGCGTCGAAGCAGATTTTGTTTTCTGTACCCATGGTCATTTCGACCATTTTGCGGATGCGATACCTCTAGTCAAGGCCAGTGGAGCAAAGTTTGTCGGCAGCTATGAACTTGTCGAGTACGTTGAAACCCAAGGGATTACTGATGTTCATCCAATGCACATCGGTGGAGCATGGAACTTCCCGTTTGGCAAAGTCAAGATGGTAACCGCGGTCCACGGTGGCCGTGTTTATGGCGAAGGAGCTGAGGCCTACACTACTAATCCGGGCGGTTTTGTTTTTGACTTGGGCCCAGGTAGACGTGTTTATCATGCTGGAGATACGGCACTCACTTGGGATATGAAGCTTTTGCGGGATAAAGTTGATGTAGCCCTGTTGCCGATCGGAGACAACTTTACGATGGGGCTTGAAGACGCAGTAACTGCTGTTGAGTTTATCCGTCCAGCAACAGTTATACCATTTCACTATCAAACTTGGCCGTATATCGAACAGGATCCGGAAAAGTTTAAAGCTATGGTGGGCGATCGGGCGACTGTGGAAATCCTAGAACAAGGTCAAGGCTCTTACGATTTTTAGAGCGATCGAAGCTTATTCCCAGGGGATGTATTTGTAGTTTGAAGAATTTCGGAGTGGCTAAGTGGAGAGTGCTGGTGGACGAACCACTCTCTGGCCAGGTTAACATGGCCAGAGACCACGCCTTGTTATCTGCTCTCGGTAAGAATGAGGCCAGTTTACGGATCTACGGATGGAAGAATCCAACGATTTCTTTTGGCCGCAATGAACGGGTACGTGGTCACTACGATAAAAAATTAGCTTCTGATGAAGGTGTGGAGTTTGTTCGCCGTCCGACAGGTGGCAAGGCGGTATATCACGATCGAGAGTTGACCTATTCTGTAGTTTTGCCCTCTGCCAGACGATGGGGTATCAGGAGCATCTATAGAGAAATAAATTGTGCATTTCTCGAATCCTTGGTCTCTTTGGGGGTTCCAGCTTCTGTGGCTCACCATAGCCACAGATCTCCGCATGTTTCTAACTCAGGATTTTGTTTTCAGGGCTATGCCGCTGGAGAAGTAATTGTTGATGGGAAAAAACTGGTGGGAAGTGCACAAGTGAGGGAGAAAGGATCTATTTTGCAGCACGGGTCACTCCTTATAGCACAGGAACAGAATTCTCTGGAGAGATTTTGCTTTGAGCGCGAGAACACACAATGTGAAGGGAATGGGACTAGTTTGATCGAAGTAATCGGTAGGGAGCCGACTTGGGGAACTCTGGTTGCTGCCGTTTTAGAGGGATTCAAGTCTGTCTTTGGAGGCGAGTGGTGTGAGGTCGGCCTGAGAGAAACGGAACAAGAGGCTGAAGCTCATTTTTTAGAGCGCTACAGCTCTGTGAGTTGGACTTGGAGGAAGTGATAGACTTATCAACAAAAATACACTATTTTCTCATACTTAATTTCTAAGCATAGAGAATGATTCTGCTCTTAAACCAATCATTCGGAAACCTACAGGATAGGCTTTAGGGTTGACATGCTGTAAGGCAGGGGACGAAGTTCCCTTCCGAAAATATTAAGAAGGCTCTGTTTGAATTATGTTTCAGGCTGAGAATAAAATTAGAACTTTTGGCTGGAGGTCGTTTTGGCAGGTTTGATGAAACTCTATGGTAGTCTCGTGCAAATCCCAGGAATGGAAATGCAAGAACTAACTATGCAGGAAAACATGGCATTCATTTGGGCTGAAACTGGTATTATGCGCTGGCCATTAGCACTTTGCGTTCTTATCGGCGTGGTATATATCATCATGATACTTGCGAAACTCATGATCGCTGGTAGCCAAACTAAAAAGATTCTTGTTGAGGTAGAAGCGCTTCTCGCTGAAAATAGATTTGATGAAGCACAGGAGGCATGCGCAGCTTCAAACTCGCCTGCCGCTAGAATATTACACGCTGGCCTAGAGCGGGCTGATGAGGGTTCGGAAAGAGTTGGTAAGGCGATCGAAAATGAAGGACTCCTGCAGTTAAGCAAACTAGAGAAAGGTTTGGTGGTATTGGCCACGCTGACTAATGTGGCTCCTCTGCTTGGCTTTTTGGGGACAGTGATTGGAATGATTATCGCATTCCAATCTATTGAAGCTGCTGGAGAAGTTGAAGCAACTTTGGT